>DTSG01000553.1 GCA_012965455.1 Planctomycetaceae bacterium
ACGTGTTAATTGTTGTGGCTGGTATGGAAGGAGCATTGCCTAGTGTGATAGGTGGCCATGTCGATAGTCCGATTATCGCTGTGCCGACGAGTGTTGGTTATGGCACGGCTTTCGACGGAATCACCGCACTGTTAGGGATGCTTAATAGTTGTGCGTCGAACGTCGTGGTCGTCAATGTTGATGCTGGTTTCAAAGCAGCCTATGTGGCTGGGCTGATCCTGAAAAGGTTAAGGCCAGGCGGTCTCGATGGTTGAATCAAAACTGTCCGCTGAATTCAATGGTCTCCCGCAACGCAGTGCGGATAGCCACAAAGGTGATTACGGTAAATTGTTGTTGATTGGCGGCAGTTGTACGATGCCGGGTGCTATCGCACTTTCAGCCATGGCGTCATTGCGAAGCGGTGCGGGACTAGTTACCGTAGCTACTGCTGCGACTGTGCATAGTATTGTCGCGGGGTTCGACCCATGCGTCATGACGATTCCACTTCGCTGCTCGGCCAACGGTACGATCGCCGAGGATGCCGATTCTTTATCGCAGGTTGTCGGGCCTATGGAGCAATATGACGCAATCGTCATTGGGCCAGGATTAGGAAAAAGCACTGAGCTAGGGAGTCTTGTTTCTGAACTGTACGGAAAAGTTCACGGTCCGCTGATCGTCGATGCAGATGGATTGAATCTATTGGCTCGTGCTGCTGGCGGGCTGCCAGTTCCCAGTGGACCGCGAGTGTTGACTCCGCATGCAGGCGAGTTTGTGCGGTTGCTACAACATAATCATCAGGGAGTAGATGTTGATGGAGTACTCACCCGAGATGATTTCGAGCAGGCTGCAGTTGAGTTAGCTGGGAAATCCCAAACGGTAATTGCTTTGAAAGGCAATGCCACATTCGTGACGGATGGCTCAATGAAGTGGCATAATAAAACGGGGAATGCTGGAATGGCTACCGCCGGTAGCGGAGATGTGTTGACTGGTGTGATCGCCGCATTGATTGGGCAAGGCATGAATGTATGTGATGCGGTTCGATTGGGAGTGCAAGTTCATGGTTGTGCTGGCGATTTAGCTGCAGCGGAGCTCGGCATGGTGTCGATGACCGCATTAGATATCATTGATTTTTTAAGCGTCGCCTTCCAACAGTAACAAGATGATTTGGATCTGATCTGCAACTATGGAAATAATACGAGACTTAGCTGAGATGCAATTTGCGCTGCAAGGCGGTGCTGTTACCATCGGAAATTTCGACGGAGTGCATCAAGGGCATGCGAAATTACTAGAGCAATTGATCTTGCGAGCCCGAGAAGTCGGTGGTCCGGCGATCGTGTTAACGTTCGACCCACATCCGGTCAGAATCTTGCGTCCAGAATTGGCTCCACCTCCGTTGACTTGGACTTCTCGAAAAGCTGAGTTGCTGAGTGACCTTGGTGTTGATGTAACGGTGGTTTATCCGACGGACAAGCATTTACTTGATTTGTCGGCAGAGCAGTTTTTCGACCAAATTGTGATACAGCGGTTGGGTGCGAAAGCGTTGGTGGAAGGCCCTAATTTTGCATTTGGAAAAGATCGAGGTGGTTCCATCGAATTATTGCAGTCGTTATGTGATGCACACGATGTGCAACTACAGATCGTGCCCCCTTTGCTTGAGGGGGATCAATTTGTTTCGAGTAGCCGCATTCGGGAGGCCATCTCCGTCGGTGATGTTGGCACTGCTTCTGAGATGCTTACTCGGCCGTATCGTGTCCGCGGTATGGTTACCCATGGGATGAATCGAGGCGCAGCGATGGGTTTTCCGACTGCAAATTTAGTTGGCATTGATACGCTCGTGCCGGCGGTCGGCGTCTATGCGGCGGTTGCTTGGTGGCAAGACAGACCATATGCCGCAGCGGTTAATATTGGCGGAAACCCAACATTTGCCGAGCCCGCACCCAAATTCGAAGTTCATTTGATCGATTTCAAAGAAATAATCTATGGTCAAGTGTTAAGCGTAGACATACTTAGCCGCTTGCGTGGTGTTAAGACATTTGACAACAAGGATGCATTGCTTGCGCAAGTACAACAAGATATTGCAGCCGTCCGAAAATGTACGGTACCGTGGCTAGCAGAGACCACCAATAACGAGCAATAGGTGGTCATGACTTACGTTATTGCTACTTTTGATGTCTACTTAGAAACCGTTGCTGCTGCACAAAATAGCTTATAGCAGCTCAAATCAGATCCGCATCTATATCTTTTCAGGAACAATCCAATGGCCGTCGACTGGCAAGCTTTTACCGAGATCATCAACAAGCATGACAAGTTTGTTTTGACGAGTCACATTCGACCTGATTGCGATGCGTTAGGCAGTGAGCTGGGAATGCGAGCGGTGTTGTTGGAATTAGGTAAAGATGTGATCATTGCTAATGGTCACGCAACTCCACCGAATCTGGCCTTTATTGATCCGGAAAATTGCATTCGCGTCATTGGTCAAGACATTCAAATCGAGGATCTCCAAGATCGTGACGCACTAATGGTGCTCGATACCAGTGCTTGGGCGCAGTTAGGTGACATGGGCGCCGCGTTAAAGCAACTTGATTGTTATAAGATGGTGTTGGATCATCACCAGGGTGAAGATGATTTGGGCGCCGAGTTTTTCAAGGACTCTACGGCAGAAGCTACAGGCCGTTTAGTCGTGGACGCCGCAGATGCATTGGGAGTTGAACTGACAGCAAAAATTGCTCAACCATTGTTCGCAGCAATTTCGACGGACACGGGGTGGTTTCGATTTGGGTCCGCGAATGCCAACACTTATCATATTGCTGCGCGGCTAATCACAGCTGGGGCGAAGCCGGCGGATATTTATGGAAATTTATACGAACGTGAAACGGTTGGTCGAATTCGGTTGCGGGGGCGTGTTCTGGAACGCATTGAGGTGCAATCTGAGGGGCGGTTGGCGCACACGTTTATTCGCTGCGCAGATTTTCAAGAAACCGGTGCCCTGCCCTCAGACACTGAAGATTTAGTTAATTTGTGTCTGACCATACAGGGAACACAAGCAGCGTTAATCTTGGTGGAACAGACGCCGAGTGTCTATAAAGTCAGTTTTCGTAGTCGCTGTGCAATGGACGCTAGTGAGGTTGCGAGAGAGTTTGGCGGAGGCGGTCATAAAGCGGCTGCGGGGGCAGGAATCGAAGGCTCCTTGGAAGAGTGCCAACGGCGTCTGCTTGACGCGGTCACCTCACGTTTGTAATAATTAATGTGTAACAAGTTGGCAGGAAGTCAATTTGCCCTAACCCACCAGTTTCACCGACTTGCCAATGACCCACCCCCACCCCTTCAAGTCCGGTAGTGCACGTTAACGCGCACATGTTTTGGCGCAGCGAGCCAATTGCATACGACCCACTAGCGTAACTAAATGTACGCGACGGAGATAATTATTAGATATGAATGAAGCAAAACCAGAACAGCATGACTCGGAAACTAATCTTCCGCACGAGACGAATGAGCGACGGGGGTTTTTGGGTTCAGCGGCAGGGATAACGGCAGCCGTCCTTGGTGGTTTACTGGGCGTTGGACCACTGGCAATCGGATTGTATGCAACTGTCATGGATCCGCTGCGAAAGAAAACAACTCCTCAGAAAGCCGCCGGTGATGCCGTCGGAGCGAAAGAAGGTTTCTATTTTGTCGCACAGCTTGGTGAGCTGGACAGCCATGTCCCACGCCGTTTTACAATCATGGCGGACAAAATCGACGCTTGGAACTTCATGAAAGACCAGCCCATTGGTTCCGTATATATGCGTATGCAAGGGGAGCAGGTTGAGTGTTTCCACACGACTTGTCCTCATGCAGGCTGTGCCGTTTCTTATGAACTTGAAAGCCAAGCCTACCAATGTCCTTGTCACAACAGTTCTTTCAACGTGGATGGTTCCAAGTTGGAAGGTGGCCGTTCTTCAAATCCGAGCCCGCGTGGGCTGGATGCATTAGAAGTGTATGTTCAAGGGACGAGCGTGTTTGTTAAATACGAAGACTACTTTACTGGGCGGCACGATAAGATTGCCAAGTAACGGCGCTGATTAACAGAAGTGAACACAAGACCACAGCACGACGAAAAGAGCTAAAACAACAACATGTTCAGAAAATTATATAGCTGGTTTGATTCTCGCACCGGCATACAAGCATCGCTGGAAGAGGCGTTGTACGAAAATATTCCCGGCGGTGCTAAGTGGCGTTATGTGTCTGGCAGCATGCTCGTGTTTGCGTTCATGACACAATTGATCACCGGTTTGTTTTTGTGGATGTACTACAGTCCCGGCAGTCAAAATGCGTGGGCTAGTGTGTATTACATCACTTTCGAAATGGAAGGTGGAAATCTGCTGCGAGGTATCCATCATGTGATGGCCCAAGCGATGGTTTGTTTATTGCCGATTCACTTGCTGCAAGTCGTCATTGAAAAAGCGTACACCAAACCGCGAGAATTCAACTGGTGGTTGGGCTTAGTGTTGATGAAGATCACGTTAGCTCTAGGGTTGACTGGATATTTACTTCCCTGGGATCAACAAGGGTATTGGGCGACAAAGGTTGCCACGGAACTTGCGGCCTTACCACCCCTGATTGGTGGACTGACTCAAAAGCTAATCGTCGGCGGCAGCGATTATGGTCACTTTACGCTGACTCGGTTTTTTGCCTTACATGCCGGAGTGCTGCCAGGGTTGTTGATTGGCTTTTTGGTTTTACACCTAGCGATGTTCCGCAAGCATGGAATTACGGCGCATTCCTCGCCTCATCGACCGGATCAATTATTTTGGCCGATGCAAGTCCTTAAAGATGGGATCGCTTGTGCGTTGTTGTTCGCCGTGGTTGTATTCGCCGCGATTGCTGAACCGGTGGAGTTAGGGCCACCGGCAGAACCAACGGAAGCGTTTGGTGCTGCGCGTCCCGAGTGGTATTTTCTGTTCTTGTTTCAGATGCTCAAATATTTCGATGGGAGCCTAGGCTTCAATACTGAGTTGGTGGGAGCGATTGTTCTGCCAGTGGTATTGATTGGATTTATGTTTGCGATGCCGCTCATTGCACGCAAGAAGTTTGGTCATCATCTAAACGTAACGGTTATTGTTATGATTATTTCTGCGGTAGTCTATCTGACGTGGGAGGCGAAACAGGAAGATAATTATTATTTGAATCACCCAGACGATACGCAGTCCGAAGCGTACAACAGATCAAAGCGCTTTCACGAAGAGGTGGGGCGTTCTGAAAAAGAGTTTGAGTTGATTCAGCAGTTAATCAAGGATTACGGAATACCATTGGGAGGTCCGACGGCGCTGCAACAGCGGGATCCCTTAACGATGGGGCTGCGGCTGTTTCGGCGTCAGTGTGCTAGTTGTCACGCGTACAGTCATGATGAATACGCGGTCGCAGGACCGCCCAATCCTGACGCGAGACATGATTCACCGCTCAATTATGGAGCTCCGGACTTAGCGCATTTCGGGTCCGTGAAGTGGATTCAAGGTTTGTTAAGCAACGATGCGGCAACGGGGATTCGTAGCGAGCGTTATTTTGGTAAGACTTTGCATGTTTCAGGAGAGATGGCCGAGCACGTCCATGAAACGATGTGGGCCTCGGCTGAGACCGCTGCGGACCGGCAAACATTAGCAACTCAAATAGAGCAAGTAGCGTGGGCACTATCGGCGGAAGCGCAGCTGCCATACTTAGATTATGCAGCTAACCAAGAAAAGATTGAAGCGGGCATTGCTCATTTGAATGACGACACGCTTGGTTGCATTGAGTGTCACAACTACGGTGACAATGAAGACGGATATGTGATTGATCTTAACGGTTATGCATCTGCCGACTGGATCACAAAGATGATCTCAGAACCGACTCAAACTGGGTTCTACGACGGCGGTTCCGACAACGACCGCATGCCATCGTTCCATACCGCAGCGACGAAGTTGTTAACACCACGAGAAATCGAATTGCTAGTTCGGTTTTTGCGCGAGGACCGCTCGTTGATCGACGACTGATGGAGTGTGTTCGCTAACGTGCGCAGGATGACCTCTCGGGGCCATTTGCCGCTGCGATTTCTACGGAGGCGGAGTAAACTCCTACTACGAATTATCACGAAAGTGATGATTGGACAAACTACCCGATGCGGCTGCGGATTTCTGCGAGGACTTCCTCAACGTTCACTCGGATTTGTTCGAGTGTATCGCGGTCGCGGATCGTGACGGTATTGTCGGCGACGCTTTGACCGTCCACGGTGATGCAATACGGTGTCCCAGCTTCATCTTGACGTCGGTAGCGGCGCCCGACAGCACCTTTTTCATCATAGAAAACGTTAAAGTGCTGTTTGAGATTTGCGTAGATTTTTTTCGCTAACTCCGGCATGCCATCTTTTTTAACAAGCGGGAAAATGGCTGCTTTGATGGGAGCAATTCGTGGATGCAACTTCATCACGATCCGTTTTTGCATGTTCCCTTTCTCGTCCGGTTGCTCATCTTCAGTATACGCTTCACATAGAAAAGCCAACGTCGCACGGTCTGCACCAGCTGAGGGTTCAATTACGTGCGGGATATACTTTTCGCCAGTCAGGTCATCTCGGTACGAAAGGTCCTTACCACTGCCACGGTGTTTGGGTTTTCCGTGTTCATCGAGTTCTAGTACAAGTGGATTCGAATTGGGGTCAAGCTTACCTTCCATGTGACTGCGTAAATCGAAATCACCTCGATGGGCAATTCCTTCAAGCTCGCCGTATTCTCCGGCAGGCAAAAATGGAAAGGCATATTCGATATCGGCTGTGCCCGTCGAGTAGTGACTCAGTTCGTCCTCGGCGTGCTCGCGGAGGATCAACCGCTCGGCAGCCAAGCCCAATGCGGTGTACCAGTTCATGCGGCGATCGCGCCAGTATTGATACCATTTAGATGAGTCGTCAGGGTGACAGAAAAACTCGATTTCCATCTGTTCGAACTCCCGAGATCGGAAGGTAAAATTTCGCGGAGTGATTTCATTGCGAAAACTCTTGCCAGTCTGTGCGATACCAAACGGTAGCTTTACTCGAGTGCTATCCAATACGTTTTTGAAGTTTACAAATATCCCCTGGGCTGTTTCTGGACGCAAAAAAGCGGTTCCCTCTTCACCTGCAAGTGCGCCGATGATGGTTTTGAACATCAAGTTGAACTCGCGAGGTGCGGTTAGCGTGCCAAGTTCTTTAGCATCGGGACCGAGGACATCGTGCATGTTTTCAATTTCGGTGAGCGACAGGAAGGCATCTTCAAATTCCAGTTGTTCCGCATTTTTGGCTCGGAGTTTGAAAAATTTCATGGCCCGTCGCTGTGTATCTTCGTGCTCTGCTGCCGTTTCGACGATGGTGGCGACAAAGATACGCTGACCTTTGGCATTTGCCCAGCGCCCGCGGACTTGATCATACCGATAGCGCCGTTTTGTTGTTCGGCAATCGACCATGAAATCGTGAAACAGGTCATAGTGACCAGACACTTTCCAGACTTGCGGGTGCATGATGATTGTGCAATCAAGACCGGTCATTTCGTAGGTAGATGGCGCGCCTGGGAGTTGAGTGAGTTCGTCGTGGCCACTTACCATGTCGTGCCACCAAGCGTTCTTAATGTTGCGCTTAAGTTCAACTCCCAATGGACCGTAATCCCAAAATCCTTGAATCCCACCATAAATTTCGCTTGACTGAAACAAAAATCCGCGTCGTTTGCAAAGGGATACGAGTTTATCCATTTCCATAGTTACTGTCTTTCTTCATTGGCTAGTGTGGGTACTAGTTTCGGTTGGAGTTGGTTAATGTAATGCCCACAGAGGATATCGGCAGAATATTGTGTTGCTGTGCAAGGAAAAAACCGCTGGGATCCTTCTTAGTGAAACTAAGTGGCTGGGATCTCAGGGGTTTTGTTTTGCATTCGAATATAAGCTAGCCCGCAGGGACTTGAACCCCGACAAACAGAACCAGAATCTGTTGTGCTACCAATTACACCACGGGCTATTTGTGCATCTCAGTTTATCTGCGCTTACCAGTTGGTCAAGAGGAAGACGTGTGGATATGCTTTTGAATCGGTGCTTAAGTTTTACTTCGTTTGCGTAGTATGCAATCGTTGTAGATGTCATATAATGGAAAACGTAAGTCGAAAGGGTAGTAGAGAGATTCAATGGCATATTTGAAGGCGCAGAACGGTTCGCTCGCGGGACAACGATTTGAGTTGGATGAGGGGGAATCTATATTAGGCCGGTCTCCGGAATGTTCTATTCACGTGGAAGACTTCGCCGTGAGTCGGCAACACGCCAAGGTCCACAATAATGGTGTCGAATTTTTCATTGAAGATTTGAAAAGCCGCAACAAGACTTATCTCAACGATGTCATGTTAGGCGAAGGTCAACATCAATTACGCAACGGCGACCGCCTGAGTATCTGTGACGTCATCTTTAATTTCTATCAAGAATTTTCCTCGGGATTGTCCGACAGTCTCGATGGATCTCAAATTAGCGTCCTTTTCGATGGAGCAGAAACGAGCACGGGGACGATCATGTCCAAACTGGATGTCGGCTCTGGGCACGGACAGATTCAGCTCACAGCAAGCCCCGAAGTGAAGCTGTCAGCGCTACTTGAAATAACGCAGGCTTTGGGAAGAGCTTTGAGTTTGGGTGACGTTTTGCCAAGTGTCCTCGATGCGTTATTTAAGGTATTCATGCAGGCTGATCGAGCGTTTATTGGTCTGTTAGACGAATCTGGAACACTGGTACCTCGTTGGTCCAAGGCACGCCGAGAGGATGCCGCTGAGACGATCAGGATAAGCCGTACGATTGTTAACCGAGTGATTGAGCTTAAGGAAGCAATTTTATCAGCCGATGCAGCTTCGGATCAGCAGTTTGATGCGAGCCAGAGTATTGCCGATTTTAAAATTCGATCGATGATGTGCGTGCCGTTGTTTGGTATAGGTGGTGAAGTGTTAGGCGTTCTGCAAGTGGATACTTTAGAACGCAATAAACAGTTCAACGATGGCGATCTTGAAGTGCTCGTAAGCGTGGCAACGCAAGCTGGGATTGCTTTGGATAACGCACGATTGCACGACGATGCCCTCGCACAACAAGCCATTCAAAAAGACCTTGAGCTTGCTCAGCAGGTTCAGCTTGGATTCTTGCCGAGTTCCGGTCCAGATATTGAACATTATACATTTTTTGATTACTATCGCGCTGCAAATCACATCGGTGGTGACTATTACGACTATTTGGAACTTAAAAATGGAACGTTAGCCGTGATTGTGGCTGATGTGGTGGGTCACGGTGTCGCAGCTGCTCTGTTGATGTCCAAAGTTGCAGCGGAAACTAAGTTTTGTTTGGCGACTGAGCCGAATGCATCCGCAGCCATAAATCAACTCAATAACAATTTAAGTCGTTTAGGCCTTGATCGCTTTGTAACATTTTTGTTGGCAGTTCTGAATCCGGAAACGGATGAAGTGACGGTCGTTAACGCTGGTCATATGGCTCCAATTCATCGTCGAGCAGACGGGACAATTGAATTGGTGGGAGAGGACCTCGCCAATATTCCAATCGGAATAATGGAAGACGTTGAGTATGAGAGCTTTACGTTTACGCTGCAGCCAGGCGATTCAATAACCATGTATACGGATGGATTAAATGAAGCGGCTAATCCAGACGGGGAGTTGTTTACGATGGAGGCGATTGAGGAATTGGTGCGAGCGCATCAAGAGCCCGCCCAACAACGGGGCGAGCGAATTCTCGAATCGATCACCACTTTCATGCAGGGCGAACAACCGGACGACGACATGTGTTTGGTTATCTTTGATCGAGACTAATTTCACTCGCTGTGCCTACTGTTGAATTGAATTGTGCTTTGGTATACTTGCCCCGCAGGCCTGCAATCATAGAACCTACATATCACTAGAAACTACTAGGCCGAAAGGAATTGCTGCGATGAGCGACCCTGTTTTGGAAACTAATATTACTGGAATGACACCACGCCGCGGAAAAGTTCGCGATATGTATGATCTTGGTGATTCTCTGCTGATGATTAGTACAGATCGCATTAGTGCTTTTGATTGGGTATTACCATCGGGGATTCCGGACAAAGGTCGAGTGTTGACAACGATTAGTGAATTCTGGTTTGAGAAGCTTGGCATTGCGAATCATCTATTGACGATGGACTTAACGACCATTAGTTTGCCGGAAGATACGGATATTGAGTCCTTAACAGGTCGCAGTATGGTCGTCAAAAAATGTGACGTCGTACCGATTGAATGTGTTGTCCGCGGTTATTTAGTTGGCTCGGGTTGGAAGGAATATCAAGAGTCCGGCACGGTATGTGGAATTGAATTACCACCGGGCTTGCAGCAAGCATCGCAGTTAGAAACTCCCATTTTTACTCCGGCTACGAAAGAAGAATCGGGCCACGACATCAATATCTCTTTCGAGACGATGGTTGATATTGTGGGAGAGGATACCGCCACTGAATTGCGTGATCGCAGCATGGCGATTTACCAACAAGGCGCTGAGTATGCCCGTGAACGAGGCGTTATTATTGCGGACACAAAATTTGAATGGGGCTGGTTTGAAGGAGAATTGATTCTGATCGACGAAGTGTTGACCCCCGATAGTTCACGTTTCTGGCCGGCTGAAACCTATCGTGTCGGCGAATCTCCTCGGTCCTTTGATAAGCAATTTGTCCGCGATTGGTTGGAAACAACGGATTGGGATAAAAACAGCCCTGCTCCGTCTTTGCCAGACGACATCGTTATGAACACTCGGGCAAAATATATCGAGGCTTATGAAGTCATTTCGGGGCGCGAATTTCCTTGGAAATAGTCGCCCGCTTCAGACGTCGATGGCGCAGTAACCGTGAACTACAATTGTGCAAGTAGCGAATTTTAATTGTTGCCTGTAGCTCGCTTGGTAATTAAGCTGAACGGTTTAATACCTCACATGTAATTCAAGCGAGAAAACGATGCGTGCTATTCCTGTTACTTGTTCCCTAGTTGTTTATCTATTGGCTGCCATTGCTGGGGGTCAAGAGCGAGTTGCTTTTACGGACATTGAACAGGCCGGCGCGGATTATTCGTTTCAGGGCGAATATCAGGGCGTCGTGCGATTTGGGGGGAGGCCGGTTAAATCAAAGGCTGGTTTGCAAGTTATTGCTTTAGGCAACGGCAAGTTTCGCGGGAATCTGCTAGCTGGCGGATTGGCTGGAGCTGGATGGGACAACGCAACACAAATTGAGCTAAACGGGGTTCGGTCCAGGGAACAACTTACACTTAGTGGTGATATATTCACGGTTTTGATCGAGGCGGGTGTTGCCAACGTTACGTCGACACACTCCCACAGTAAATCATGGGGGCGACTCAAACGCGTTGTTCGACAGAGCGTAACCATGGGGATGCCGGCTCCGAAAGAGGCTGTTGTTTTGTTTGCTGGAGAAGCGACGGAGCAATTGGTTGATGCCCGTATTACAGACGAAGGCTTGCTGATGGAAGGCGTGTTAACTCGACCAGTCGTCACTGATTTTCGTTTGCATTTGGAATTTCGCACTCCGTTTATGCCAAATTCGGTAGGGCAAGCCAGAGGTAATTCGGGAGTTTATATCCAACAGCGGTACGAAGTTCAAGTGCTGGATTCGTTTGGCTTAGCAGGAGTTCACAATGAATGCGGCGGCATTTACCGTCAACGCCCACCTCAGATGAACATGGCGTTGCCCCCATTAGTTTGGCAAACCTATGATATTTACTTTCGAGCTGCGCGATTTTCAGATGCGGATAAAAAAACGGAAAACGCTCGAATTACGATTTACCACAATGGCGTTGCGATTCACAGTAACTATGAATTGACATCGAAAACGGGAGCGGGAAAACCAGAAGGCCCACAAGCGATGCCGATATTGTTGCAGAATCACAGAGACCCCGTTAGATTTCGAAACTTCTGGTTGTATCACTTACCTACGCCATAGACGCGATTGCGGAGAAGAGACTTTTCTGGTTTCATCTTTACGCCTAGAGGGCGTTCGCATGAATTGCGGGTTTGGCTTTTCAATGGTAAAATCACTACTTTTAGTCCTCGTTTCGACACTAAAGATCACCCAGATCATTGATCGCGCCAATGACGATTGCTGGGAGTAAAATGGTGTGAGAGGGGGATGTTTTTTTCCTCGAACGTGGTATTGGTCAAATGGGCCAGATTCGCTTTCATACATCTTATGTGACCGACGCCGAGCAACAGCGCTTGCGGCGCTGCTATATGGTGGGCATGGAGGGCATTGCTTGGGAACGCGAATTGCGTATTTCTGAAAAGATGCTGGTTATTGATCGTTCCACTCACGAATCCGGTAAGCTATTCGTCCCGTGGTTACGAGCGGACGGTGTTGAGGTCATGCTTTCGACTAGCAATCTACGGGAACAAGAAGCGGAATATCATCTCGAAGTCGAGTTGGCACGTGGGACTCTAAATCGCTTGAGAAATTACTTGGCTGACCGCGATCAGTTTTTCGAGCTTTCTGCTGCTTACCAATCTTTGCTGGATCAAGCGCAGCAGTTTTTTTTAAACGCTGTGTTGTCGACCAACGATCCGGAAATTAGTCAACGCAATGCCGCGGATTCTTTAGAAAAAGCACTGGAGTTGATTGAACTTGTGTTGCTGGAGGATGCAGGGCATGCTGTTGAAGTTCGTTATCAAGCCGGTGGGATAAAGCCTCTAATAGGTATTGAGATGCCGGTCGTGCCAGAATCGGAGCAGTCGCAGCAGCAAATTGATGAAACCTTCAATACAGTAACAATTCCGTTTAATTGGCGAGCGTTGTCACCCGACACGGACAAATTTAATTTTGATGAAATCGATGGCCCACTGCATTGGGCTTGGCAACATGATAAAAAAATCATTGCTGGACCACTGGTGCGATTGACGGACGAGTCGATCCCAGAATGGATGTATCTATGGGAAAGTGATTTTACGGCATTTCAAAACTACCTCATGAATTACGTGAGTGAAGTTATTCAACGCTATAAAGGTCGGGTGCATGTCTGGCATTGCGCAGCCGGACTAAATTCGACGACGGGTTTGAGATTCTCTGAAGAACAAGTCGTACGAATTGCCGTGGATGTTGTAGAGGCCATTCGACGCATTGATGTCAAAACACCAATTGTGATGAGTTTTGACATGCCTTGGGGCGGATATGCCGCGGATCGTCGAACCGATCTGTCGCCGCTGCAATTTGCGGAGGCTCTAGTCCGCGGAGATATCGGATTAAATGGAATTGGGTTGGAGTTGAATTTTGGCGACGGACCAAATGATTGTGGGTTGTATGACTGTTTAGCAATCAATGCTTTGATGAATCGTTGGTCTCAATTGCAACTCCCATTGGTCTTAAGTATTTCGACGGAGAATAAACATATGTTGCCGGGCGCAGTCGACTATGATCTGGGTGATAGCGACGATTTGGATGATTCCGTTGATAGCCTCGGTGCCGGTTTAGGCTCGTATGAAGTCGCCAATTTATTGATGGTACTTGCCAGTCAGGGTGCGACGCAAGCAATTCTCTGGAATCAGCTAAGTGATACACCTGATCGCCGAGCGGGACTTTATACCGGCGACGGACAATCCAAATCGCTGATTAACGACATCCAACGATTGTGCAAAGAACAATTGGGGATTTAGGCTGTGGGTGTAGCTGGCAATTGTTGCATTCGTGTAAATTTGTGGGAACTGTAAAAACTAACAGTCACGGGCAGTTTATTTTGCCGATAGCACTGGAGTTATTTGATAGGTGCTGGCATAATCTGCTCGAGTCGAAACAAACGTTGTCTTCCTCAAAGGTCTTATGGAAAATCTCACGAACAACCCGGTTGCGATAGCTGATTTGCAATGTGGTACGGATCAGCCGTTGCTGCTAATTGCGGGTCCCTGTGTGATGGAAACGGCGGATGCTACCCGACGGATTGCCGATGTGTTGCAAGATGCCATGGCTGACCTACCTGTGCAGTTAGTGTTTAAGGCATCTTTTGACAAAGCGAATCGAACGAGTATTCATTCGTTTCGCGGCCTTGGTTTAGATGCTGGCTTGGATATTTTAGATCGTATTGTTCAGGAAACCGGCTTGCCTGTGACAACGGATATTCACGAAGCAAGTCAAGCAGCTGCGGTAGCCGATGTTTGTGCAATCCTGCAGATCCCTGCCTTTCTCGCTCGACAAACCGACCTGCTGATTGCCGCTGCGCAAACCGGAAAACCAGTCAATGTCAAAAAAGGACAGTTTTTATCACCCGGCGACATGTCAAACGTGATCACCAAACTGACGCAAAGTGGCTGTAATGACGTGTTGTTATGTGAACGTGGTACATTTTTTGGTTATGGACAATTAGTCAACGATATGCGAAGTTTGCCACAGATGCAACAATTTGGGGTGCCAGTTATCTTTGACGCAACGCACAGTGTACAGCAACCTGGCGGGCAAGGCGAAACCACTGGTGGGCAGCGAGAAATGGTCGAACCACTTGCCCGTGCTGCCGTAGCAATGGGAGTAGACGGTCTGTTTATTGAAACACACCCAGACCCCGACCAATCACCGAGCGATGGCCCTAACATGATCCCACTAAATGGTATGAAAACTCTGCTGCAACGGCTCACCAAGATTCGTGCATGTGTCGATACCTTATAAAGGTACTGACGCCAATACTTCCGATTTGGAAATTCTATGATCGTTAAAAAAAGCTATTTTTTACTATTTACCGCCCTCGTGATAGTCGCCGGTTGTCGTGATCGCACTCAAGTGACCGTCTCGGATATTCGGCCACGAGAAACTAATTCTGATCACTTGCAACAAGCGTTGCAGATAATTGATGACCTGGATGCTACTGATTTTAATCAAGCGACTACCACCAGCATCTTTAATTTCAATCTATGGTCCAAGCTGCATGACGATGATCCTCAATGGGTGACTCCCTCGTTAATTAACACGGTTCCAACTGAACTTGCTAGCACTGGATTGGTACAAGCGATTGGTGGTAAGCGATTCATCCCCTTGGATATTAATTATTTGCATGAAACGAGTTGGTTGCATGCTATTGCCCAGTGGGCTGTAGCTGATGATTTACCGCACCGGATGTTTTGGGAATCCTATAAGCCCACCATTGCTGATGAAGTTGCTAGTGAAAAATTGACCAAGGTACTCAAGTTGTTTGACTGGACAGTGCGAAACATACAGCTTGCACCTTTGCTGGACTATCCGACGATTCCTGCCAACACAGAGGGACCAGTTAAGATATCCCCCCAACTTGGTTTGCCGGGGCCTGGTTATAGCCGCACCAACCGTCATGTCCTGACGCTGGGCGTTGGCGATTGGTGGCAGCGTGCACGGATTTTTGTGTTACTCGCGCGGCAGCAAGGCATCGATGTCGTGTTGTTAGGCTTACCTGCTGAGTTTGGCAAGACAAATCAACCATGGTTAACGGCAGCAATCATTGGCAAGGAACTTTACTTGTTTGATTTTAACAAAGGGTTGCCCGTATTGAATGCAGCCAAGACTGCAATCGTGACGCTGAAGCAACTCAAGGAGGATGTTGATTTCACACAAACATTATTTCCAGTTGCCCATCAACAGCAACCACAGGAAACTCTTGACGGATTGGTAGGGTTGATTGAAGCGGATGTTGTTGCCGTGTCGCATCGCATGGCGATTCTGGAAAAATATCTTACAGGTGAGCGTCAAATGGTCTTGACCGTGGCGCCGAGCATTATTTCTTTGCGGTTGAGGACTGAGCATCAAATCAATCGGTCAAAAATTTGGCTACCCATTTATGAAGGATATTTATTTGAAGCTGCGTTGCATGAGAAACTTGTTGCTCAAGATGCAGCCGCGTTGGAATTTGTTTCTTCTACGCGAGACCATTCGTTGTTTCGCGAAGTTCCTCAATTGCGCGAAGGTCGTTTTAAATTGTTGCGGGGTGTTTTTGATGACGATGAATCGAATTTGGGGGTCAAAGGTGACAACGGTGCCAAGACGTTGATGATGGCGTCACGTATCCCGACGAAGCTAATTGAAGGAATGCTAGAAAACGAAGATATTCAGCAAGCACTCGGGTTGTTAAAACCCGCCGATGCTCCAGTTTTTTTGTGGCGGCAAACATTAGTCGACAAACAACGGACATTTGTGCGAGCCAAGGATTACGCGAGTTTTTATATTGCTATGATTCATATGGAACAGGGGCACTATCAGGATGCTATCGATTGGTTTGAACGCAGAACGATAATAAATGCCAGTGAGGATACCACAAATGCGGATGGCAAAGAAGATATTCCGTCAGTCAACGCTGCTACAAACAACAATGCTCCCGCTGGCCAGCCAATAGTTAATATCCAAGATATTCTCTCCGGTAATTCTCTTACAAACGGAGTCGCTAAGGAGATATCGTTGACACGGTCTACCTTTCAGGATTTAGCACTATATAATCTTGCTCGGTGTTATGCAGCTTTGGACCAGCAAGCAGCGGCTGCTGAGTTATTACAAGATTCTGAGTCAGAGCAAAAGACCGGTGATCATCAGTTAGCAAAGTTGTTGCAAGAATAGCTTAACAGATTACGCTTCTTGGTCTTCCAGAAATGTTTGCGGAACGAGCAGTCGCAGGCGGCCATTTATTGTTGTTACGGTGATGGGCAACGATGTGCAGGGGTCACCGTCAATTTGGACAACAACTCGATCTTGAGTGTCCGCATGGATTCTGAATGATTTTGCCTGTCGCGTAATGTAGTCTTTGCTACGCGGATGAGTGGACCACCAGAGCTGCCAGAAATATTTCAATCCGTGCAGAAGCCCAGGTTTGACGAATCCACAAGCGTCAAGTTTGCCGTCGGTGGGATCGGCATTGGGTGCAATCATCAGCTTTAGTGCGTATTGGCGAATGTTCATGACGAATAGAAAACGAGCGTCGAACGAATTTTGTTCATCAGCAAGGTCTTGAACAAACATTTTGGGATAGCGGTACTTCCAGATGGCGGTCAGGACTGGAATGAAATATGAGAATTTGGTGATGTGACCTTTCCGACGATTCGCTAATCGCTCGGCTATATCGCCATCAAAACCGCATCCGACCATCAAAGCAAACAAAAACTTCTCGCCCGCATCATTTGTGACTTGTCCCGCATCCATCGGAATAACTTGCCCGTGCTCGATCAGATCAGCGACGAACTCGGGATCAGCTTTTATCCCGAGATATTTAGCAAGCACATTTTCGGTGCCTTGCGGAAAGATGCAGATGTTAGTTTCTTTGTTAAGAGTATTTAGTAACAGTGATAATGTGCCGTCGCCGCCGACGCTGATAACGGTTCGCAGGTCGCCACTAGCTTGTTTTTGGGAGGCGATAAACTGGATCTGATCGATGTCGGTCTCAATGACAGCTTGGAAGCCACGATCGTCTAGTATGGCAGCGAGTTTTTTAGCCAATTTACCGCTGGAGCCGCGTCCTGCTTTGGGGTTGAGCGAAATCAATACGAATCGAGCCGCAGGGTCAATTGATTGTGCTGTACGAGTCATCATTTGAAGTTAAAGAACTTGTTTTAACACTACTAATAGAGGAGAAAACTACCGCGATGAAGTGTATGAAAGTGGATGTGTTTAATATGTACACATGTCTGTTTATACCACACATATGCAGGTGATTGTTTTGTGTGCATGGGAAGTAAGGGGGCAATAGGAAATTGTTATAGACGTTTCTTAAAACAACTAAATACAGCTAAAAACATCGGATTTTAGGTGTATTAGTCGGTTTTGGGGCGTTGCTGTTTGCTCGATTTCAAAATTTTTGTCGCGCGGCGGTTTTTTTTGGCATAAGACGTGCATTTAGATATCTTTCGTTAGCTTGTTGCTGACAAGAGATCTTACATTGACTCGAATTGATTGTTTTGAATCGGGTTAACCGTGAGATTGTTCAAACACGCGAGGTTTGGGCGCTTAATTTACTGGCTTGAGTTTTAGTTGCCCCTGGCTCATCCAGTTGACTGACATTGTCGTTGGTCGGTGCCCAAACCTCGTTCTTTTTATGCGCGGTAATGATTTGAGCACTGCAGGTGAAGATCCACCCTCCCCAACTGCTTAATTGTGATGCTAGTCTTAGTCTGCGAATTGGTGTGGTTGATCAATTTTTACTGCGGAACTCACGAAAGGCATAATTCTTTATATGTTTATTTTATTGTACGCGTTTTAACACCGTTGACGAGTTTAAACCGGTGTTCTAAAGTGGTGGTTTCCCCTGCATAAATGGGATGTTGCCAGCGTAGCTTCAATTGGCAGAGCACCGCATTCGTAATGCGGGGGTTACGGGTTCGATTCCCGTCGCTGGCTCTGTTGCGAGCCGTTGCACGTTAGCATTACAAAGATACTTTACAGGAGTTTCCTTCCATGGCGATGATTACGGATTTTGATATTAAGTCCCTAGTTTGTGACAATTCCAGCTTTGGTCCAAACGAGATCAAAATGATAGCTGGTGCCATAACCGAAGATTTTTCACAGTATGCCATTTTGCGAGACGCAGTTGCTGAGCTTGAAATTGGTGAAGACTTAACACCCGCGAGCACAGTGCGCCTGGGTGTTTGTTATTATTTGCTTGGCCGTTTCACCCGCGCTATCGAAACATTAGCTGAATCTGACAAAGGTGCTCTTTCGTATTTTTACATTGGTCGCAGTCATTTCGCGTTAGAAGATAACGCAGCGGCAATTGAAAATTATGATTTGGCAGAACGATTTGGTTATGACCGAGGCATTTGTGTCTTAGCCAAGGTTGAAGCGTTACGAAACAGTGGCGACTTTGACGGCGCTTTACAAGGCCTAGAGTCGCTTGACGGTGCCATCATGCAAGAAGCGGATTACGCGTATCAATATGGCGAAACCGTTGCTGCGAGCCGAGGCGCTTCTGAGTTAGTGGTAGAGTGGTTTGAACGAGCCGTTAAAGCAGATGACACGCATGCCGGCGCATTGTTCGGTTTGGCCCGTGAAAACGATCGCCGCGGAAATGATGAAGTCGCGATGGATTATTACCGTCGTAGTTCAATGTCCTTCCCTTCACACGTTGGTTCATTACTAAACTTAGGCTTGCTGTATGAAGATCACGCGCAATATGATCGAGCTCAACAATGTTACCGCCGAATATTGGAAGTATTTCCTACTCATCCCAAAGCGTCACTGTTCCTGAAGGATGCAGAAGCGTCGGATGATCAGTTCTTTGATCTTGAAGCTGAAAAAGCACAGGATCGAATGTCTCAAATATTGAATATACCGGTTACTGATTTCGAACTTTCGGTTCGCAGTCGTAACTGCCTTGCCAACATGGGTGTTGAAACTCTTGGTGACTTAGCACGAACGAGCGAGCAGGAATTACTTGGTAGTAAGAATTTCGGTGAAACCTCGCTGATTGAAATCCGAGATATGCTCACTTCCAAAGGCTTGTCCTTAGGTCAGCTGGCACACGAGGGACGTCCTGAGCCAACTGTCGACCGCAGTCAACTCTCGCCAGAAGAAGCAGCTGTTTACGACCGTCCAATTTCAGATTTGAATTTGTCGGTGCGTGCGCGCAAATGCATGGTTCGCTTACGTATGAACACCATTGGCGAGTTACTTCGCAAGACGGGCGATGAAATGCTTGAATGCAAGAATTTCGGTGTCACGAGTTTGAATGAAGTACGAGAAAAACTTGAAATTCACGGTTTGAAACTGCGTGGCGATTGATCTCTCCCAAGTAGGTTGAGGTTATTCTTGGGGCTGCAGTTTATCTGTTCTTCTGTATATTTCGTTGGTGGAAACCACTTCCGCTATCAAGATGAATTATGACTTCACCAGAAACCACAAGCTCTGACAGCGTTAGCCCCGTTGGTTTTAGTTTTGAAGTGTTGACGCAAGATCCAAACAGTGCCGCGCGGCGCAGTGTCTTAACCACTCCTCATGGTTGCGTGCAGTTGCCAACATTTATGCCCGTGGGGACGCAAGCCACGGTCAAGGGGTTAGCGATTGATCAAGTACAGGCAACGGGCGCTGAAATGCTGCTGGCAAATACGTATCACTTGTCGTTGCGACCTGGTGAAGACATCGTCGAGCAGCTAGGTGGTCTGCACGCCATGATGCAATGGGATGGTCCGATCCTTACTGATAGTGGCGGCTTTCAGCTATTCTCGTTAGCAAAAATGTGTCAGGTGACCGAACAAGGCGCAATTTTTAAATCGCACATTGACGGTTCCACGCTGGAGTTAACTCCGGAAAAATCGACTCATATCCAAGAGACATTAGGGTCTGATATTGCGATGGTCTTGGATCACTTGGTTGCGTTGCCCAACGAAAAATCTGTGATCCGGGCAGCCTGTGAGCGTTCCATACGCTGGGCACAACGCTGTCAAATTGCAGCGCGCAGTACGCAGCAAATTCAATTTGCGATCGTGCAAGGCGGCTTAGACGAAACGTTACGAGTGTGGTGTGCCGAGGAGTTGGCAGGCTCGGATTTCTTTGGGTACGCAGTGGGAGGATTGAGTGTTGGTGAGCCTCCGGCGGAAATGTACCGGATATTGGATGCTACCTGCCCTGCTCTGCCAGTTGACTGCCCGCGTTATCTGATGGGAGTCGGACGTCCGCAAGATTTACTCGAGGGCATTCGTCGTGGCATCGATATGTTTGATTGTGTGATGCCAACTCGCAACGGCCGCAATGCGATGGCCTTCACCGATCAAGGACCACTTAAGCTGCGAAACGCCAAGCACCGCGCGGATAAATCACCAATAGATACGGACTGTCCTTGTTTGGCGTGCCGACATAGTCGAGGTTACATTCGCCATTTGTTTCAGAGTGGTGAGATGTTGGGTCCGATTTTGCTGTCACATCACAACTTGACGTATTATCAACGACTGTTGACAGCTGCTCGCGCAGCCATTGAAGCGGATGACTTTGAGGCCTTTTACCAGAAAAAAATGGCTGCTTGGGGATAACTCTAAGAACTTCGCTCTAGAATGGGCGAAAAGTAGAAAAAACTCACTAAAAGAAGGGAATCGCCTCGCCGCATTGATTGCTCTCCCTTGTCGGTAATTACCAATGAATCTAAGATACTCGGATAGCGCAAATTTGCGTATTTCGTATGGGATTGTTGATTTTCACTAAGCGGTGTCAATGACGTTGCTATGGTTTTCTTGTAGCGAGACTCAACAACTTCATTTTTTTATTACTAGGTTTTGGCTAGCCACGGCTAGTGAATATTAGGCACGATAATGATAATGACGTTAAAAATACTCGCTTTTGATTTGCAGTGGTTGCTACTCGGACAAGCGGCTGATGGTGAAGTTCCTAAGCCCGCTGAAAATG
>DTSG01000554.1 GCA_012965455.1 Planctomycetaceae bacterium
GTGGAAAACCAATCTGGTCGCCCGGTTTTTTGCCCAAAGTCTTTCAACCTACATCCATTGATGGCCGCAGTGCTACGCCCATAGATAATCTGACAAGAATTGACGGCATGTCGAAAGATCAGCAGCGTTCCCAGCTTAACATGCTAAGGTTGATGAATCAAAAACATCAAGAACTGCGGCCGCACGAAGCTGACCTGGCTGCTCGGCTAGAGTCTTTTGAGCTGGCGTATCGAATGCAGGAGGCGGCGCCCGAGGCCTTGGATATTAGTCAGGAAACTGAGGCCACTCATAAATCTTATGGTGTTCATCAAAAAGAGACTGAATTAGTCGCCAAACAGTGTATTTCAGCGCGCCGATTAATTGAACGCGGCGTTCGGTTTGTTCAACTTTATGCCGGAACCAATGGGGGCGGCGGCGGAGTCGACGATGTACCTTGGGATGGTCACAGTAATATTGGTGCTAACCATAAAATTGCCGCAAAAAGTGTCGACCAACCGATTGGAGCGCTGCTGGCGGACCTCAAGGCACGAGGCATGCTTGATGAGACCCTCGTGGTATGGGGAGGCGAGTTTGGCCGAACTTCTGATTCTCAGGGATCGCTAGGCCGAGATCATAACCCGCATGCCTTCACTATGTGGATGGCGGGTGGCGGAATTAAGGGTGGTATTCGATACGGCGCTAGCGATGAATTCGGCTATAAGGCCGTTGAAAAACGACTCGGCGTTAATGACCTGCACGCGACAATTTTACACTTATTGGGAATCGACCATATGAAACTTACCTATCGGTTCAATGGTCGGGATTTCCGGTTGACCGATGTGGCTGGCGAAGTCATTCATGAGCTACTGGCTTAATGTAAAAACTAAGGCCGACGGTCGCTGTGCGAGCCATCATTGAATATTTAATAGCGCTGTTGACATTACGTTCGACTAAGAAGTTGTTCACCCTTGAGGGGTGCTGGAGGATCTGTGGTGACGTTTTTAAAGTTTCAGTTATCTTTTATACTTGGGGTAATTGCACTTTTTCTTGGTACGGAACCGCCGTCGCTGCCAAAGCCTGAGCAGGTCGACAAACCGGAGATGATTCGCTTTATCGTCCCGGATATCAAGAAGCTTCCAGGTATTGTAGTGGACGATGTGAACGCAAAACTGATCGGCATCTGGCAACATTCTGTACATACTCCCCCCTTTGTCGGTGCGAGTTACATTCATGATATGAAGGGAGGGAAGGGTCAAAAGTCGGCGACGTTCACCCCCAATTTGCCGAAGGCGGGTCGCTACCAAGTTCGCATGTCCCACAATTCGAATGTTCGCCGAGCTAACGGAGTGCCGGTTACTATCCGTCACGCTGACGGTGTGACTGTGGTGAAGGTGAACGAGGGAGAACCAGCTCCTATTGAAAAGCTGTTCCGTCCGTTGGGAACGTATCGGTTCCATCAGGGGACGTCGGGGTCGGTCACGATTAATACTCAAGGCACCGAAGGTAAATATGTAATTGTGGACGCCATTCAGTTCTTGCCCGTCGAGTAGCTTCAGCAGGAACTGCCTGGCAATTGGGCATTTTGGTCGTTCAATATCGGGGGGGCGTGGAAATCGTGCATTCGGACTCTTTAAAAACGGTGTATTCGGGTATAATTCAAATCTCCAGCGCGCTCCTGGACCTTTAATGCGTTTAATTTTAACTTGTGAATCCCGCGAAAGTACTACATGAGTAGATTTCACACCATGCTTTTGTTGGTCGTTTGTGTCGCAGCAATTGCGAACGGCGTTCAATGGCTTTCTGCTGAAAAAGAACCGGTCGGCGTTGAGGCTTTCGTGATTCCGTCCGCGGTTGAGACTGTCCTGAATAACCGCTGCGTGGTTTGCCACAATGCCGAGGCTCAGGAGGGCGATATTCGCTTGGACAATATTGCGGACCTATCGAGGGATGATCGGTTGGACCTTTTGAACAAAGCTCAGACCCAGATCTTTTTTGAGTCGATGCCGCCCAAGGACGAAGAACAACCTACGGCGGCGGGGCGTGCGAAATTGGCAACTTGGGTGTCGGCAGAGCTTAATAAATACAACGCGTCCAAACTCGATGACAAGTTACGGTTACCGGGTTACGGAAATTATGTCGATCACGAGAAGCTATTCTCCGGAGAGTATATAGCCGAGATGGGTTTCACGGTGGACCGTCGCTGGTTGATCAGTGAATTCATTTTTAACGATAAGATTAATCGGTTGCTTGATTATGAGCCAACTAGAACTATTGACGGCCAGCGGATGACGGTTATCGGTGACAACGGCGTCAACATCGGCACTCGGTTTGGCGGCGGCAGTCTCCGACAGAGCATCACCAATCCCTTTTTGTTGCCCACGAATATCGGTGTTCGTTATTACGACAATACTATGCTGGCGGGTGGTCACCTGCTGACGATGATTTCAAACGCCCGAAAAATCGCCGGATATATGGCATCCGAGGAGACAATGAAGGCACACTATCCGGCGATGTATCGGATCATGAAGTTGGAATTGGACCATCTGGAAACACTGCAATTGCGGGAGGAATTCCTAAACCTTCACATCCCACGGATCACACGGGATATTTACCAAGAGAGAGACCAAAAACTGTTGCCACAGTTTGTCAGAATCGCAGTGGAAGAAGTCCCAGTTTACGGAATAGACGGGGATGGTAATGAGAAAAAGAGAACAAATTTAGAACTATTGCGGACACGGTATGGCGATGATTTACAGGCGGTCTATCGCGGCATCGCCACGTATTCGGGCGAAGGCATCACGTTTGAGCAGATCATTGAAAAATGCGAAAGGGAATGGTTCACCTTTGGAGTGCACGCGAAACGTCTTAGGGCGCGAGTAACACTCATGAAGGTCCTCATGAAGCAGTGGGAAATGGCGCTAATTACCGAGGACGTCATGAAGCGGAATATACGCAAACCAATTTACAGCCCACTAGCGGATTCTGAAATGGAAATTATCACGGTCTCTATCAAAAAACATAGAAAAAAGGGTGACTGTTACCAGCGGATAATTGATAAATGTATCACTGATTGGGAACAGACATTTCAGAGGGAAAGATTGGCGTCCGGGCAGGTTGATGAGGGCCAAGTCGGCGAACTGGTGGATGAAATGTGTAACAAGATTCTAGAGCGACAGCCAACGGAACAGGAGGCACAGGATATTATCGCGTTGACCAGTGTTTATATGAAAACCCTAGGTAATCAACAAGCAATCGGAAAACTGATTGAAACGCTGATCCTAAGTTCTGAATTCGTGTATCGTTTTGAATTTGGACGAGGGCAGTCGGACGACCACGGTCGACGAATGATGTCCCCCCGCGATGCCAGTTATGCATTGTCGTACGCGCTCACCGATAGTAGTCCTGATGATGAGTTGGTCGCCGCGGTGAAGCGGGGTGAACTGCGTACCCGAGAAGACTATCGCCGTGAGGTAGTCCGTATGCTCAATAAGAGAGACCAGTATTACGTTATCGACGAAACGGTCCAGAAGTCCGGTTTTAATTCGAGCATCACGAATACCCCGATCAGGAAACTACGGTTCTTTAGAGAGTTTTTTGGCTATGTAAAGGCAATGACTATTTTTAAGGACGATGCGAGATTCAGTAACGGGGCGCGCTATGATAATGTTAAAGGACGGCTAGTCGATGAGGCCGATATGCTGGTGGATCATATTATCCAACAGGACAGCCGCGTATTCGAGAATCTCTTAACGACGGAATCGTTCTATGTCTACCACTCAGGCAACAATGAATCGATGAAGGCGGCATCGGACCGAATCAGAAAAATATACGATTACTTCCGTCCTTTTGATTGGAAAGAATTCACGGAGGAAGAACTCTATAAACACTGGGATTTTATCGACGAAATGAAGATGATGGGTACGGTGTTTTCCGACTTTGCAACGAGTGCCAAACGGCGAACGAATTGGGTTAGAACGTTCAAGAGTCAGATGACCAGTTATACGTTCCGGTTCGCGAACGGCCAGAAGGCCGCCGCACCCTATGACGCGACAGGCATGGCTTACTGGAATAAGAGTGATGCGTCCACCCGCACGGGACAGCAGATGCGCGGTCCAGACGTGGGTAGATTTTTTAATATTGACTTTGCAAACTGGGACTATCCCACGACCCAACCGGCTAAAATCGAACATCGAAAAGGCATACTGACCCATCCGGCGTGGCTTATTGCGCACTCGCTAAACCTAGAGACGGACCCAGTACGCCGCGGAAAATGGGTACGTGAAAAACTTCTGGCAGGGACGATACGCGATGTGCCGATCACGGTTGATGCGGTGGTCCCGGAAGATCATCACAGGACATTGCGGCAGCGACTTGATGAAAAAACGTCCGAAACATACTGCTGGACTTGTCATAAAAAAATGAACCCACTGGGCGTGGCGTTCGAGATCTACGATGATTTTGGTCGATACCGCACTCAAGAACGCCTGGAACACCCCGACAACCTAATCAAAGAAATGCCACGCGAACGCGGACTCCACATTGACGGCAGGCCCGTATATAAGACGATGCCGGTTGATGCCAAGAGTTTTTTGGATGGCACGGGCGACGAATCCCTTGATGGGGAAATTGCCGATGTCATAGACATGACTGAGCGCCTTTCTAAATCCACTCGAGTACGACAGTCTATTATTCGTCACGCGTTTCGTTATTTTATAGGGCGTAACGAGGTTCTGTCCGACTCGAAAACAATGATTGATGCAGATCAGGCTTACGTGGATAGTGGTGGCAGCTTTGATGCTGTGATTGTTTCACTGTTGACCTCCGATTCATTTATTTACCGTAAAGCAACTAGGAACTAAATATGGCCATCGATAGAAGAACATTCCTCGAAACGCCCATGTGGGGTGCCGGTTTGGCACTTTCGCCTTCATTTAACTACCTGTTAGGGGCGACACATCAGAACGTGTATCCTCACCGATTTATCTTTGTTAGAAAGTCTAACGGCAACGTACCCGCGTTGTTTTCGCTACCTACGTTTTCACCGCAAGAAAAAGAAAAGGACAAGAACAAAGAAGCGTTTGAAACCGATCTTAACAATCACGAACTCCCTGTCTGGTTAAGGGCGTTGAACGATCATAAGGACAGCCTGACGATATTGCACGGCGTCTCAATGACTGTAAGTGGTGGGGGCCACTATTCGTTTTCTGGCTGTATGGGAGCTTATAAAGCCGGTCGGAATGTTATCAGCGGTATCAAAAGAACAACGGTCGATTTTGAACTCGCTAAACTGGTCCCGTCTCCTTTTAATCACGTTGAACTTTCCTTAACTGGGGACTACAGCAATTTTAGAACGGGCATTGTGCCAGGATATTCGGCGCCCGCACAGCATCAGCGAAATTATTGCTACGCCGATCCGCAAACCGCTTATAACGAACTCTTTAAATCAGTGACTGATCCGGAAGCGGTCGGTTCAGACAGTCGGTTGTTGGATTATCTTTATGACCAGGAAGCCAAAAGGCTCAAGGGACTTGACGGCAAAGAACGGATGAAAATCAGCAACCACGTTGATTCCATCCAGTCGATCAGAGAAAGAAACGAAAAGGTTACAACACTCTCAGACGCGATTTCAAAAAACCTTCCGGTGATCGATAAAATACATGCCAATGGCGGACCCAACGCCAGCCTTTTAGATAAGCAACACGCATTCTCCGATGTCTTAGTCGCAGCACTGATATCAGGCCTGACGAATGTCGTGACTTTCACGATCGACGAGCTTTCCACGCCGATTACCACTTTGCCGGGTAATACGAGTCGAGTTGATCTTCACCGTTTGGGGCACAGTAAGGATACTGAACTCAGAGACCTTGTTAAGGCTAGTCACATGGATCAGGTCGCAAAAATTGTCACGCGGTTGAAATCTGTTCCGGAAGGTAGCGGCACGATGTTCGACAACACAACGATCATCTATATGCCTGAAACCGGTGCTGGGCATCATGGACCTGACACCGAGGCGCCGATGGTGATCATGACCGGCAACAATTCTAAATTGGACATCGCTGGACGGTATATCCGACTTCCATTTCATGCGACCGAGGGGCATAAGACGCTGAGCAACTGGTACACCACTTTACTAAACGCCTATGGCAACCCGATTGAACACTACGGTGATAAAGATCTAGAGATGTCCCGTAAAAAGATGCAGCAGACAGGCGCAATCGATCAATTCCTAGCTTAGGTGAGTCACCGGCGGTAGTAAGCGTGGGTGCGGCAAGTCGGGAATTACACTGAACTGGGCGTTGCCTAAACTAGGTTGAAAACACGGTCCATGTTATCCGAAACTTCCTTGAGTCGGTCTGCCCCACCACCACCCACTTCGGCCGCACACCACCCATGAAAGTTAATTTCCGCTAGTGCATCATTCACGTCCGCAAAATCCAAGTCTCCCTCACCGATTTTCTTGAACTTGCCTTCAGCACGAGAAAAACCTTTCACGTCAAGCTTGATGATCCGTTTGTTCAACTGCCGAATCCAGTCACCCATACTGCCGTATTTCCAGTGGTTACCAATGTCGAACTGCATACCCACGAGCGGCGAGTTGAAATCGTCAATGTATTTGACAAACTTATCCGCCGTTTGCTTATGATCACCACCATGGTCATAACAAAATTGATTCCAAACGTTCTCGACAACGATCGACACCCCGAGCTCACCGGCTCGCGGTAGGGCGAGGGAAATGTTGTCGATACTACGTTTCCAGATTTCTTCTTCAGGTCCATCGTTGCCATGGCCAACTACCAGGAGGCATGTCTTACCACCCACAGCCTCTGTTTCAACC
>DTSG01000555.1 GCA_012965455.1 Planctomycetaceae bacterium
CCTGATTTGCGACTATTGTCAGCGATCGAACTAATATAAACGCGATCAGATACAGCAAAAGTGCCTTTGATTTTCGAGGTTTTCGCATCGTAATCAGCCTGTAAAACTTCGATCTGTTTTCGTGCCGCAGCGATTTGCTGTTCTCCGACAATTTCCTTCTTGCGAATCTGATTATTGATCGCATCACGTTCAATGCGAACGGCAATCTGTGCATCAACTGCCGCCCGAGTCACATTTGTGCCTGGATTAAAGACAAGCCCTGCCAGTTTCTGAACTTCCTGTCGTTCGTCTGCAAACAATCGTGGAATTGTGATGTAATTAGCGTGCCCCACCATATTGGACTGCCCCGCCAGTATAAAAACCTGAAGCTTCTTAGAATCTGGTTCACGAGCGTCCACGTGGACCGACGCACTCAGGACAAGAAAGAGAATAAGCAGTTTGCTACGGAACGTATCTGTCATATTTCAATCCAATTAAAAGTTGAATTTGTAAATCGGCGCACCCCAACACACAGCGAGGAAACAATATAAATCGCTGAACCGCAATCCACTTCAAAACATTTCCGCTTTCGGGTTATCCCCGTTCGCGAACCTATTTTTTCTGCGCAGGCTTCTTCGCGTTCGCCGCACGCACTCTAGTCGCTTTGCGTTGTTCATCGGTCAACAGAGCCTGAACGTCTTTGAAGTATTTCTGGTTGAGTTGCTTTACTTCAGCGAGAATCTTGACTTGCTCCTCCGTGTATTTTCCAGCTGCATCCACTGCGGCGGTCGCTTCTTTTCCTTTGACTCCGTCCGCTTTCGCCTTGGCTCGAGCCGCTTTCACTGCCTTGGTCTGTTCCGGAGTTAAGTTTGCCTTTTTCCGCAAGGCATTAATTTGGGGGCTCACTGTAGCAGCAAGCTTCTTGATACTGGCTACCTGTTCTTCAGTAAGTTCCGCCTTGGCATGCCGCTTGATTGTATTCTCAGCCAACCTAGCTCCGATTGCAGTAGGTTTTTTTTGTTTGTTTTGTTTGTCTTGTGCATTGGCCGTCATGGACGTAATGACGAGCAATAGAACCGTGGTGAGTGTAGTGAATCTGAACATCGTTATGAGTCCTAATCTATTGAAAAAGAGAGGGGCGTATAATTTTCTATCAGTTAAATTGTAACTTGCTTGTCGCTGGTATAGTAGTAGGACAATTTCCCAAACAAACAAACAACACCTCTTGGAACTACCACGAAATCCGTAAACATCAACGCTTTTCCATTCGATTTCATGTCTTTGTTCGTTTATTCTAGTAAGAGTAGTATATTTCCAACTACCAACGACTGCTTGAACAAACGTTTCGTCAGTTCCGTTGACAACCTCGACTCAAAAAACACGAAACTCCAACAATACTAAAATGACGTGTCTCAACAACATTCAAAATACTACAATGACGTAGTCTCGGCGGTTGCCGTTTAAGTCTATCTCGGCATTGAACAAAAACCCTTTAACATAAACAGAGATCGTTGCATGCGACCCACACTAAAACGACGCAGTTTTCTAAAAGGCGCCGGTGTCGCCATCGCGCTGCCCATGCTCGAAGCGATGGTTCCCCCTAGTTGCGCATCCAGCCAAACCGTTAAGCCCGTCAAACGCTTTGTTTGTCTGTCAAACAATTATGGCATCTACAAAAAAACCTTTTTTCCCACGTCCGAACAAACGACAGCAAACTACGACATACCTGCGACACTAGCACCTCTCGAAAAACACCGCCAAGACTTCACGGTTTTTTCAAATCTCGATCATGGCAACACAATAGGGCATCAGGGTGTACCTGTACTACTGAGTGGTGTACGCCCTCACCTC
>DTSG01000556.1 GCA_012965455.1 Planctomycetaceae bacterium
GAAGCGAAAATATCACCATCCCGAATCTAGACCGTTGTACAGCCCTACGACAGCCTCGCGGTTATAATTATGATTGCCGTCCAAATCGAGAATACCGAGTGCAGTATAGCGTCAAAGCAATCAACCTGTCGGCAATATCGAGTCGCTGGGGAAGTTACAATTCGCACAATTCTCAACCTCGTGGCTTCTCTGCGGCGATAAAAAACATAATATCACCTGGCTTTGCTTCCATCCGCTGGCCAATCTCCACCAATAGTTCATCGCTAAAGTTTTTAGCAATCGGCGACCATAACGTTCCATCTTCCTCGACGCGGAACCACGCCAGGCCCTTCGCACCGAAATCTTGTTTCACCCAATCTGTCAATTGATCGATCCGTTTGCGGGAGAAGTTCTCCGCCGCACCGTCCGCTTTGATCCCGCGTACCACACCACCAGACTCGACTGCCCCGGAGAACACTCGAAACTCAGCCTTAGCAGCCAAGTCAGAGCAATCTATCAATTCCATTCCAAATCTCAGGTCGGGTGCATCGCTACCAAACCGACTCATCGCTTCGTCGTAGGTCATTCGTGGCAGCGGCAACTGCAATTCCAGCCCCTTGATATCCTCCGCCATCTTTTGCATCAAACCGTCGATCAATCCCATCACATCATCAGCATCCACGAACGACATTTCAACATCGAGCTGAGTGAATTCTGGTTGTCTATCTGCTCGTAGATCCTCATCTCGAAAACAACGCGCGACTTGAATATAACGATCGTATCCGGCCACCATCAAAATTTGTTTGTAAAGTTGAGGCGATTGCGGTAACGCATAGAATTCTCCGTCGTGCACGCGACTCGGCACAAGATAATCGCGAGCGCCCTCTGGAGTACTGCGCCCAAGAATTGGAGTTTCTATATCGATAAAATCGTGTTGCTCAAAATAGTCACGCATCATCTTGATAATACGACTACGTAGTTGCAACACATCTTGCATCGGCTTGCGTCGCAGATCCAAATACCGATACTGCAATCGCAGGTCTTCGCCTGGCAACTCTTGTTGACTGGGCGTAAATGGTGGAGTTTCACTTTTGTTAAGAATTTTAAGTTGCGTGACTCGAACTTCTAATTCGCCCGTAGGCAACTTAGCGTTGACGGTGCCATCCGGCCGAGGGGAAACTTTGCCTACTACCAGAATTACGTCCTCGTTACGCAGTGTACTACCTTCATCCACTAAACCGCTTTCGGGACCAAACACGACTTGCGTTTTGCCATAACGATCGCGCAAGTCAATAAATACAGCTCCGCCATGATCACGCGAACTATCAACCCAGCCACATAAAGTGACTTCTGAATCAATCTGCTCTGTCCGCAATTCACCACAAGTATGGGTTCGCAACACTATCTAATATCCTTCGCTATTACTTCAATATTTCAAATTATGTGTTTTAGCTCTGCAAGCTATGTTTCGCCACTAGTTCATAAATAGCACTAGCAGCCAAACATACCATCTTACTAGCGGAAGTGATTTTGGAAAAGGCGAGAAGCCTAGGGAGATGCTTTCCAAACCGCGATGCGTATCACAGCAGTTCCTAGTCGGCTTGCTCTAAGATTTGGTCAACCGTAGCGTCTACTTCTACCGGCATTATCTGGGGAATCCAAATACATTCCTCAAAACCGCGAAACCATGTCTCCTGACGGCGGGCAAATCTGCGTGTACGAATTTTCACTTGTTCAATCGCTTCATCCAGTGAACACTCTTCATGTAGCAGTGCCAATGCCTCTTGATACCCTACGGCCTGCGCTGCTGTTCGTCCGAGCGAACCGTGTTTCGCAACTAGAGCCTCAACT
>DTSG01000557.1 GCA_012965455.1 Planctomycetaceae bacterium
ACCACCAACTCGATTTCTGGGTTAACCGCTGGAACATATTTTGTTGCGGTAATGGCCGAATCCGTATGCATCGTTCATCATTGAACAGATGATCTTTCCGCCACCACCAGTGCCGCTGCTTTCTGATGTAACTTTGCCGGACATCGGAGCCTGACCGAATGCGGATTGCAAAACAGAAAGCTCGTGTTCGACCGGGTAGTTATATTTTTCCAAGAACTGGCCGTATGCCAAGTCGAGTTCAGCCTGATTCATCCCTTGTTTTTCAGCGCCAATATCGGACATAACCTGGGCATCACCGAAAACTTGATCACGCTGTTGCCCGCTCAATCCCGCAAGTAGCGCAGCTGCCTGATTTTGCATACCCATCCCTGAAATTTCAGCTTGCTGATTGGTCAATCCGACCTGAGTTTGCAATCCCAGGTCTTGCATGTGCCGGTTGAAAGAATCCTCATACCCAGCTTGTCGCTGACCAGAAACCATGTCCGACACTGCGTCAAAATAATTTTTGTTCGTTTCAGCCTCTGCCACGCCGTGACGACTGCCCCCAAAAGCGCCGGCAGCACTTGCATCTGCGCCCATTTGTCCCATCGCCAGTTGTCTGGCTCGATGGCAAGGTCTACGAGTAAATCACAACGAGGAGAGAGATCATGAAAATTTTCAACATAGTATTAGGGGCTGACACAGAGGAAGCCAGATCGATTTCGGCCAACTCGACCCGGTCCTATTTCGCAGAGTGGTTGAATCAGCAGGGGCATTCTGCGGAAGTGAGAATTTCGCCCATCGATGGGGCCAATCAAGATGTATCTATCGACGGAGTGTGGGTATCAGGAGATGTCGAGGCCAGTCAAACATTGAATAACCTCTGGGCGGATTACTGCCTGAGTCTGGATCGCACTCGTCACCACAGTTCATAACAACCAACGGGCCAGGGACGGCCCTTTTTTGAGGAGAAATGAAATGGCAACATACAGAAAATCAGGAAACAAAATCCGAGTTGAACTCTGCGTCCTGGGTGTCCGCAAATCGGATACTTTTTTTACAAAATCGGAGGCCAGAGTTTGGGCAGCAAAAACGGAGACCGATATCCGCAACGGGAAAACCGGCAAAGCCGGTGTCAACAAAACGGTGGGCGATCTTCTTGACCGCTGGGAATCCGAAAAAGGTCCAAAGGACCGGTCGGAAGCGAGCTGGCTGAGGCAGTTCAAGAACAGCAGTTTGGCGCCGATCAAATTGGCCGATCTGACGACCCAGCATTTTGCTAGTTGGGTTGACGAACGGCTGCAGCATGTTTGCGGCAGCACGGTTAATCGAGGGCTGAACTTTTTGAGTTCGATCTTGAACACTGGTCGTAAAGTCTGGGGATGGCACACCCATACCCATCTGATCAAGGATCTTGATCGCCCAAGTAATCCGAATCACCGCACTCGTCTGGTGACAGATGACGAAGCGTATGCGGTCACGGTTCATCTCGGATTCGAGGGGACGATTTCGAAAAAGACCCACCTCGTTGCTTGCTTCTTTCTGATCTCGATAGAGACCGGCCTACGGCTGGGCGAGCTGTGCAAACTCAGGGAAAAGGAAGTCCATATTGATAAAGAGTATCTGACGGTTCTCGCGAAAAATGCGAAGACTAAAAAGGATCGGCATGTTCCGCTCAGCCCCAGAGCTATCGAGCTGCTGAAAATTCGGTTTGCTCATAACGACGTTCATGTAGCTTCTGGCTGTGCGTCCACCACTTTCACCCGTGCGACTGATCAGCTCGGCATCGACGGTCTGCACTTTCATGATGCTCGCCACACTGCGGTCACCCGACTTGCAAAGAAGCTCCCAGTCCTCGACTTGGCGCTGGCTATCGGCCACACGAACATCTCGCAGCTGCTGACATATTACAACGAATCAGCGACCAACATCGCCAAACTTTTAGCGTAAATCCGGTGCCAGGGACGGCACCTAACCCACGGGAATAAACAGTTGTGCATATCCTAAATTATGGTATACTTAGTACCTAAGTTACTTAAACCACAACGAGGAGAGAGATCATGAGAGTAGAAGTCATTTACACCGCGTTCGAACAGACGCCTGTCACCGCAGCATGGGTGACGATTGGAGACAAAGTGCAGGACGACGAAGTCGCTCTGGAACTGGCTTTCGAGCTGACCCAGAACGTCTACGGAAGCTGGAGCCGCGAAGAAAACATTGAAAACGAGGTTCTATGTTTAGAGGAAAACAGAGATTGGGATTCCCGCTGCGAATTCGTTGGCGTCACCGACAGAGCTAGACGCTCATCTTCATGCTTCGACCATTTTCGTATCGGTACTGATCTGTATATCTGCCGGCCCAGCGGTTTCGAGCTGGTAGATGATGAGTCGGTAGAAGTCCCGCACATCACAAAGCGAGACTGTGATCCTAAAGCCGAGCAGTTTTTCATTCACAGTTGGGACAATTCTGAGCCGGGCTTTGCAAAAAAGTTGCGTCGTCATCACCAGGACAAATATTTAGTGGCATTCGCGTCGCATAAGAACGACCGCTAATTTTCAACCGGGCCAGGGATGGCCCTTTTTTGAGGAGAAATGAGATGAGAATTGTAAAACACTACGGCTACCAACACGGTCCCAACGCTGGGTTCAAGACCGCAAGCGTCACGATCAATCGATCACACCAGTGGTTCGTCAAAGTCTTCCGCACCGAGCCAGACGTCACAGCGGTAGAGTTTGGTGGAGCAAACAGAAACTATGGAGATTTCATTATTGATAGGCAGCAGGTTCGGGAGGATTTGCTGACACGAGAGGTTTTGGATTACGACAATCTCAACGAATCCCCTTGGATCATCGACGAGCGGCGCTAATTTTCAACCGGGCCAGGGACGGCCCAACAACGAGGAGAAATGAAATGAAAGTAAACGTGAAAAATACCGAGAAGATCAACGCCGCGCTGGACGCAGTCCAGTCCCGCGCATGGGAAAGGTTGACCGCAGCTCGCGACGTGAGTGCAGCCATTGAGCAAATCGAAGCCAGGCTGAAGACGCTGAAGGTGCCGAAGAAAGAATGGCTGGGCATCAGGGTAGTCGATCAGCGGCTGGAGCGGTTCGCAGGGGCTTACAAATGGCACCCCAGTGCGACTCGTTTCACGGTTGAGCGGTTTAAGTCTGGTTGGTTTCTGACCGCTGCGCTACGCGAATGGTGTGAAGGCAACCCGGATGAATCGTTGTTTTTTGCTAACGAGCCTGCGTACCGGCATCTGTACAGATTCTGAGGAGAAATGAAATGAGAATCATCGAACTGGAAAATAAATTTTGCACGGGAGTATTCCCGAGGCACAACAAGCTCGACACCATTCCTGAATATTATGCGGAGTGGAAAAAGGAAGGTGGGGGTAGTCAGCACCCACCGCAGCCGGAGCTGGTTCAAGTCGAGCGGGTTGTTTTACTGGATGCAGCAGAGTTCTCTAATTTCCGCGACAACCTGTTGACGGATCGCGACTGGCTGGCTGGTCGAGGTGGTCACCGCTCGCAGCATGACGTTGGTGACCGAGGCTATTTTGACTTGACCGAGGACGAACGCGAGAATTGGAGCAAAAGTGCGTACCGAGTCTGCGACATCGTTGTGCGTGAGTATGACAACCCTTTTGTAGGTGACAATTGCCTGGTGGACCCGCAAGGATACAATTATGTTCGGTATCTTGGTTTTCCTGGTTTTGAGGGGTACAGCTTTTTGAAGGATATTTTCCGGCAGGAAGCCAAAGCCGCATTAGAAAAAGCGAGAGCGGATCGGAAAAAAGAAGGATGATGTTACCTAGATAGTTGGGCGGAAACTTTCCGCTCAACTTTTTTTATGCGTGTTACTTTTTTCGCTTGACGCTATTGCCCAGCATTACGCCGACAATCCCCGATGTGCAGAACACGATCAGCGCAGCTTCGAAGGTGCTGTAGACCGTCAGCATTAGTATAAAGAAACCTAAAGCTCCGCAGATCATGATGACTGCGATATCTGTACGCATACATACTATGATAGCCTTTAATCGCGATTTTCGGCTGCTCGCTGCTCAGTCCGTAATCTGCCGAGCCGGGCGCGGCTGCGGCGCAGATTGGCTCGCAGGCTTTGCATTTGAAATACCAGGCTGGGCGAAGGCTCTTCCTGCTCTTCCATTACTTTCAGCTTCTTGGACATGACTGCTACTTTTTCTTCACTGTCCGCAATCGCGTCTGCTACTTGATCCGCCATCACCTTTTCTCCTGCTTCGACCTGCACCAGGCCAACACCTCGACCCTGTACCACCTTCGACCGCGCTGCTCAGTGATCCGCACGGGCGCCGGAAAATCCTCCTGACAAACTACATTCTTCAAAAGGGTGTTCGATTTATACTTCAGGTGCGCGGCGATGTCCTTGATCACCCATAATGTCTCGTCTTTCTGGATCATCGATTCCCCCCGGCATTGGACGCAGTGGTTTTCCACGATCTTCGAATCGCGGCAAATAGTAATCGGTATAAATATTCCATAGGTCAATCAGGTGATGTTTGGCTAATTTTTCAGGCTCTTCCAGCCGAAGGTGTTGGGCGATCCGCTCGTAATCGACCGGCGATCCGTAGCTGCCCCATTTTTTTCTTTCAGGAATGAATATCGGCCACTCTTGGTCGAGCGTTTCCCAGTAATTTCTCTCACGGTTGTAGCTCATCAGCGGTGCGCTTTGATCCGGTCGAGCAGCAGCTGCTGGCCCGATTCTTTTTTATCGAGCGCATTCAGGATGTCTAGCTCGAGGCTGTCCGCAGCAATTACATGATTTATGACCACCGGACGATCCAGTTTTGCGCCCTGACGATACAATCTGCCTATGCACTGTAAGTAATGCTCTAGGTTGTAGGTCATGCCGTAGAACACCATTATTCGGCCACCAGCTGCCAAGTTCAGACCATGTGCAGCCGATGCGGTATTCGCGATCAGCATCCTCACTCTGCCATTCTGCCAGCGTCCAATCGTCCGGTCGTTTAAATCCTCCGCGTAATCAAATCGTTTCAGAATCTCGGATCGATCTGCCTGGAATTGGTAGAAAACCAGCACATTCTCTTTGCCCTGGTAGCCCTCGTCACCTTCCATGATCGCCTCGAGCGCATCCAGCTTTTCTTCACCCAGCAGGGTGTACCCGGTGCGATCATGGTTGTACAAAAACCCGTTGCAGATTTGGCGCAATTTCATCAACAACGCACCGGTGTTCGGGATGTCGATAAATTCGTCTCGATTCAACTCGATCAGCAGATCCTTCAGCGCATCCTGGTACAGATCCAATGACCTGTCTGGCAGTGAAATGAAGACATTGTTTTTAATTAGTTTCGGCATATCCAGATAATCATTCGCAGCGAGCGACCGCATCAGGTCTGAGACCTTGTCATGAATTTCCTTCTCGGCTTTGCTGCGAGGGGTCCATTGATGCGTGAATTTGTTTTGGTCGAACCACCGGTCTCGGAACTTACTCACCGTCGGCAGTAGCCGATCCCCCTGGTCAAGTAAGTAAGTCTGTGACCACAAGTCGTGACAGTTGCGTGGAGCCGGAGTAGCCGACATTGTGTACCGGCGTTTAACTTTTGGGAGGATGGATTTAAGAGCGCGGAATCTTTTGGCTGCTGGGTTCTTGAAAAGTGTGGATTCATCGACAATGAGGCAGTCGAAGTCCCACTTTTTGCCCATCTCTCTTACAAGCCACTGGGTATTCTCGGCGTTAATCAGATAAATATCGGCAGGAGCTGCCAGAGCTGCTCGGCGCTTTGCAGCTGGACCGGTCATGCGTGAGGATTTCAAATAACGAACGTGGTCCCACAATTCTATTTCTTGCTGCCAGACATTCACGACCACATTCAGCGGGCCAATGACCAGCACCCGAGTCACTGTTCCATCCCTTAGCATTTTCGCTATTGCAGACAAGATTACAATCGTTTTACCGAGGCCCATATCCAGGCACAGACCGGCAGCTTCACAGCGCAGAACGAAAAGGATTGTATCGACCTGGTACTGGTGGAGATCAGACTTTTTCAGGACATTTCTCCGATGAATCGATCAACGCCTTGGCAGCTGCCGATAACGAAAACTAGGTGGCCCAGCTTTCTCAGCTTGTCATGTTCGTAGGCTTGAGCTTTTGACGCTTTAATCGTTCCACGTTTCAGCTCGACGAAAGCGATTCGAGCATCCGGCATGATCACGATTCTGTCCGGTACGGATCGCCGGCCCGGTGACGTGAATTTCGGGCAAAGCCAGCCGAGTGCTTTGCACCGCTTCACCAGGTATTGCTCGATGTCTTTTTCAAGCATCACTAGTCTTCCGCGAGTCCGCCGGGTCTTGGTCTTTGAGACCAAATTGTCCACAACGAAGCTGGCTTCATGGAACCCTCAACTTTCTTTGGCTCGAGTCCTTTCACCGCTTCGAAATACTCGTCAAGCGCATCGACATCGTAATACCGTATTCGCCGCTCGCCACCTCCAAATCCGACTGGCTGCGGAAAGGCTGGCAGGGATCGATGGAGTCCGGCTTTCCATTTTGAAATATGCCGCGATCTAGCGTACTCAGTGATCGATGTGCCGCTCATTTGCGGTACCGCTTCATCACAGCGCCTTCAGCTGCGAGTGGCAGATCCATACACCAATCTGGTTGGGTGGTCATGCACTCTTCCAGCAGATTCGGTGTCAGCTCTTCGTCACCGGTTGGTACTTCACATACCAGCTCATCGTGGACGTGGAAAACAGTTTTGAACCCGTACCGTTCGGCTTCGAACATTCCGTGAGCGAGGATATCG
>DTSG01000558.1 GCA_012965455.1 Planctomycetaceae bacterium
GGTTTAACGATCGGCGATTCGGATTTTGGGATTCATCCATCAACCGGTGAAATCGTCCAAGGCTCAACCGGTTTCGTCGAAGTTGCGGCTCCCGATGTCTTCTCGCAATCAAAAAATAGATATGTAGACGGCGTATTTGTGCCCCAGAAATTGGATAAGCAGGTCATCAGTTCGACCGGTCTGACCATTGCCGGTGTACCCACCAATCTCTCAGGAAGTTGGGATTACGTGCGTTCCGGTCCCCCGGCGGGTTATTCCTCAACGACCATCGATGCTATCAACTACGGTACAGCACCGCATTGGTGCGTAGCGCTGCATGCCAACAAAGGAATCACCTTTGATCTGGCCCCTTTGCGCGATTTTCACAGCGTCCAGAAAATGACCTTGCGAACCATTATTGGCCATGTTGGTGAAAAGGAAAAAAGCACTCTTGATGTAACTATCTATATTGATGGTCAACAAGTCTCACAACACCTCGGTATCAAAGCGCAACAGGCAGGAATTCCGATTCGCTTGGAACTCAATCCAACCGCGAAGTTTTTAACTTTTCTAGTTACTCAAGGTGTCGATGGAATCTCTCATGACCAAGCAATTCTTGGTGACGCCCGTTTCGAGATTGAAGCAGACGAGTCATTTTTAAGGAATATAGCGACCAAGAGCGCGGCTCTCGATAAGCAGATACTCGCGCTCCGCAACAAAATTGAGGGTCTACCGTCACTCGAGGACGACCCACTCGTCCAATTGCTTTTATCTTCGAATAGTCCCTCTTGGTTTTCCGAACGTAATGTTAGCCATTATCTAGCACGCCAAGATAAGGATGCGTTTCGTGGCCTAGTCAATGAGTTAGATGGCATTGCCGTGAAAGACGACACAGCAGCTGATCGGGCAATGGTTATGGTAGATAAACCGGTACTCTACGAACCGGTAATCTTTCAACGAGGTGACGCCGCCTTCCCAGGGAACCCGGTTCCCCGTCAATTTCTGGAAATACTTTCAGCGACGAAGCGAGTCCCCTATTCCAGTTCCAGCGGTCGACTGGATCTGGCGGATGCTATAGCGGATCCCCAGAACCCGTTGACAGCGCGGGTTTGGGTCAATCGCGTTTGGATGCACCATTTTGGTAATCCTCTTGTCGACAACCCCAGCGACTTCGGCCTTAATACACCACGCCCCATTCATCACGAACTGCTCGACCTGCTAGCAATTCAATTTATACAATCTGGCTTCCGCACCAAAGCACTGCATCGATTTATCATGTCATCCGCCACGTATCGCTTGTCATCCATTATTCCGGCAACTAGGAAGTTGAGTGAGCAAACCGCTGCCGACCCCGATAATACGCTATTGTGGCACGCAAATCGCCGCCGCTTGGATCTTGAACAAATGCGCGACACCCTCCTGAGCATCTCAGGACAATTGGATGCAACGATGTACGGCCGACCACTGCTGATCGAAGACCCGCAGAACCAACGCCGGACCGTATATTCATTTGTGGAGCGTCAAAATCTTCCCAACGTGGTCCAGATTTTTGATTCCGCCAATGCCGATAGTTCAACTGCCCGACGACCCAACACGACGGTTGCCCAGCAAGCTCTGTTTGCCATGAACAGCCCTTTTATGGAGACCATTTCAAAATCGCTGGCGCAACGCCTCGATACAAATTCGCCGATGGAGAAAACAATCCTGCTATATCAACTCGCGCTCGGCAGGCTCCCAACTCCAATCGAGGTGACGTTGGGCCTGATTTACACGACCGACCATCCGTGGCAGGACTATGCTCAGATACTTTTGATGTCCAATGAACTTTGGTTTATAGACT
>DTSG01000559.1 GCA_012965455.1 Planctomycetaceae bacterium
GCCCATGTCGACCACCTGGGTATTTGTCGGATTACTGGCCGGCCGTGAATTTGCAATGTCGACGGTCATGAAAAACTATACCTTCAAGTATGTTTTTCCAATTGTCGCTAAAGATTTCGGGAAGATGATGCTTGGACTCGGGGTATCGGTCGGTATCGTGCTAGTGATCCATTACATCATCATCCCGAACGGCGGCTAGCTCAGTCCTCCGCCGATGCCGTTTGTGACCGAGGAACGGCGACCAAATTTTGATCGAATGGGTCAGACTTGAAGTTTATGCAAGCCCTGCCCATTCCATTCATGAGCCCTTTCACGCGCAGTGCCTTCTGAACCTCGGGTCTTCCATTGAACAAGGGCCCTAGACCGAAGAAGAGCTTGCTCACGGCTTGATCATTCCAATGTTCAGGGGTCGCGGAGACCTCAGACGCATTCATTCCCGGCTAGGATTAAATCCCGACCTCTCAATAGAGGGATGAAGACCGGCAGTTCTCGACTGTTCTTGTTTTTAGCGGATATGAGCATAGCGCCCGTGTAGTGCGGCAAGTTCGAGCCACTCATCGTGGGTTTAACTCCATACGGCCTGCGTTGCGAAAGACTGATGATCCAGCGACCTGCAACCAACGATGACTGAACTTTCCAGAATCACTATCGTTGACCATTTTGAGCGAAGAAAAGGCGCTACCAAGGCTGGTTTTTCTTGGAGGTACTGAACGAGGGGTTCGACGCGCTGGTTGTGCAGGTTTTCAGTGAGTTGTTAAAGAAAGCGGGGGCTAGATCAATGAGGAATAACAGAAAGGTCGCTGCTTCGAGATGATCCCGTTTCAGGAATGGCGGTTGGAAAGGAGTGTCCAACCCGAGATGCGGTGGCCGGCATTGACTGTTCGGTTTCTCAGTCTTGAAGGGTCTTGACTGACGTCAGATTTTTGATTTTTGGCTTAGGGTTCTTGCCTAGAGAAGCCGAGGTGCCGATCAATGTCCTCACTCCGTGTCGATTCGGCGGCCATCATATGCTGACTGAAGCGATCAGACTCTATTCTTGCTGCTTGCGGACCACGACAGAATGATCGTCCAATACTACCTAACCTCAAACCCTCTCCTTATCTCACCGAGATGGGTGTGAGTCGTTAAGCGTTGTAACGCACCGTTCCGCGTCACGGAACAGCGATTTCCAGAAATCCTTCGCCTGCCTGTCGTTGACAGGCAGGCGAAGGTGCTGGGGCATCAGGCCGTTTGATCCTCCATTATCTTTATCGTTATCGGTACCAATGTCCAGTCGACTGGTGGGCTATGCTCCCTATTCACGGCCCCTTATTTTTCTGACCTTTAAGTTAAGGAAAAAACAACGCCTACAACTGCGAGAAATGCGACAACAATCATACCTTGAGCACTCATGGGTTACCTCCTTATTTCTAGATTCAAAAGAGTTAAACACTTACGGGCTACGTCGACGCCCACCATTTTTATAACCGCTCCTGTTAAAAAAATCAATAGTTTTCCATACGCTTTCGGAACCGGGTCCATCTAATCGTTCTATGTTCGGTTCATCACCATCTTTAGGTCATTCGCCTAGGAATCAATCACTTCCGCTATAGTCACTGGCCCGGACACAAAGCTGTACCGATCCGGCCGCCCTTTGGGGCGAGATTGAAAACCAATGATACGGAAAAAATAGTCAGGTAGATCAATACCCTATAGATTAACTCCTTGACCGGTTGCGTCCAGACCCGATATTTTCAATCCATGTCATCTACAAGTTAGATGAGAGCTCATCATGATCCTGAATGGCATCATGTAACCCTCGACGAAATCCCTTAGAACG
>DTSG01000560.1 GCA_012965455.1 Planctomycetaceae bacterium
AAAAAGGATACGGGGCTAAACTACCGCATGATGTCCGAGAAGGTTGATGAAGTTCTAGCAAACCTTAAAGATTATCATCCCGCCTATGATGAAAGTGTTGGATTTGATCTAGCTGGTTTTGTTTGGTTTCAAGGATTTAACGATCAGTTTTCAGATCCCTTTCGCGACAATTATAAAGATAACATGATCACGTTTATCAAAGATGTCCGCAAGCAATATGAAGTACCCAAGATGCCGTTTGTGATTGGTGTTTTGGGCACGGGCATGACGGCGGAAAAAGTGGGGGAAAACAAGGTGTCTCTTGGTCAACGGGCGGCTGCCAAACACGCTGAGTTCCAAGGGAACGTTGCGGCTGTGGAGAGCTATAAAGTCTATGACCTGAGCGCTTATGCAGTATACGAAAAAGGCTGGCAGAATCACTTTGCTCAATGGTGTGCTGTGGGCAGTGATCGTCCCTATCATTATTTGGGAAGCGGCAAGTTCTTCGTGCGGTTCGGTGACGCGTTGGCTAACTCGATGGCCGGGTTGATCGAGCAGCAGTAGTCGCAGATGACCTCAGTCGATTTTATATATTGAACAGGGCAAAGCCGCACTCTCCAACTCGGAATCGATTCCATGAAAACGATCCTGACGCTCCTCGTGATACTCTCATTTGAGCGGGCACTGTTAGCAGAAGAAAAAGGACTCTATTTTCCGCCCGCGGAAGGCGTGTGGGAGCAAATCGATTCCGCCCAGGCTGGTTGGGACACGGCGAAGCTAAAGCAAGCTCTGGATTACGCAGGGCGGCAGAAGTCCTCTGCCGTTGTTATCCTAGCGGGTGGAAAGCTGATTGCAGAGAAATATTGGAAACCAGCCGCACCGGAAAAGAGAGCTAACGGGAGTCCTAATCCGTACTACTATTTGCGTGTGGGATACAACTCGCAGGGGCATGTTGTCGAAGATGTTGCCTCGGTGCAAAAGAGCGTGACTGCGATGCTGGTCGGAATCGCTCAGGCGAAGGGGTTACTGAAACTAAGTGATCCGGTTCAGCAGCATTTGGGGTCTGGCTGGTCAGACGCACCAGCGGCTGCCGAAGCTAAAATTACGATTCGCCATTTGATTTCCATGACCAGTGGATTAACAACGCAGCTTAAGTATGAGGCACCTGCAGGTAGTCGGTGGAAATACAATACGACAGCCTATGCTCACGCACGCAGCTGTGTTGTCAAGGCTGCCAAAATGTCCGAAAACGAATTAACAGGGCAGTGGCTCACCGGTCCGCTGGGGATGAAGGATTCCCGCTGGGTTCCGCGGCCGATGGCCGGAAAGACTGGGTCGATTACCAATCAATATGGTTTCGCGACTACAGCGCGTGATCTTGCCAGATTTGGTTTATTGATGCTGGCCAACGGCGAATGGGATGGTGAGACCGTGCTGGAGGACAAGGAATTTATTCAGGCAGCTACGAAACCCTCTCAGAATTTGAATAAATCCTATGGCTACCTGTGGTGGCTTAGTCCGGGAAAGGGGATGTATTCCGCCAAAGGGAGACTTGTGCGGCGGCTGTATGTCGTACCGGGTCAGAATCTGGTGATCGTGCGTCTGGGGGATCAGCCAAACATGGAATTTGACGGTGAATTTCTGCGTCTGCTACGGGCAGCGATCGAAAATTAACCGTATTTCATCCGGAAGCAGATTTAAAAGCATTTACGGCTCCTCGTCCAATAGGCTACAATTCAACGTAAGATGTGATTTGGTAAGCAGTTCGATTGTGCGGAAAAACACCGCCTGACAACGACGGACGACCCAAAGACTGACCAAGGCCATACCAGTTCTGAT
>DTSG01000561.1 GCA_012965455.1 Planctomycetaceae bacterium
GCAGCCCAAGCGGATCCATTTTTTTATGACATGTCCAGCAGTAACTCTCACGCGTAACTCGCATCCGTTCGCGTAACGTCGCATCAGGTTCATCTGGCAACATTGCGTCCACGGTAATAGGCACATCTGGAATACCGCCACCGAGGAGACGCTCCCAAACCCAACGACCACGCAGGATGGCATGATTGTCCATAGCATCTGAATGCGAAACAAGCCAAGCCGGGTGAGTTAGAATCCCTAAACGTTGACCTGCCGGCACGGTGGCCGATTGACGCTCAGGTTTCATCGAACCATTGCCGAAACTGCGGCGACTAACACGAGCGTATTCAGGCGTCCCAGTCAACTTGGCGACGGTGACAGTATGGTTAACTCTGGGAGGCTGCTTGGGTTTTTTGGGCTTAGGAGGCTCTTTATCAGGATTCGCTTTTTTCCATGCCTCCAGCTCGGCTGCCGCTTTTCTGACAACTTCTTCTTGTGCTTTTTTCGCAGCTTCTATTGATGCTTGTCGTTCTTCAGGAGAGTTTTGTTTGCCAAAGTACACGTCGTCAGATCGTGTAACCACAACTTTATCGGTGGTTAGCAATTGTTTAAACACATCCCTGTCTTCTGCTAGAATAATTTCGATCAACCGGTCAGTACTGGCAGTTGCATCGAACATCGAACGATAGTGCTGGTTCGGATTGTTTGCCAACCCCGCAGCAGTCATAGCTTTTGAATCTTTACAGATATATCCACCGAGGTCGTAATCAAAGTAATCTCGGAAAAATTGAAGGACGCGCGGCTTGCGGATACTGTTATCAGCAAGCATTCGTTCAACTTCGCGTTTTACATCTTCTTTGGTTCGCATTCGACCGTCGATGATGGCGGCTCGTAACTGTTCGTCCGGTTTGATATATCGCAGTGCGTGATTTACCGCCAGGCCAAGGTCCCAGTCTTGAAGCATTATACGCCCATGCTCATCCACTTTACCCGTTTCGGCTAGCTCTGCACGAAACAGTGCATCACGGTCAAGGAAGATTGATGACAGGCCCAAGACCGCTCCGTCTTTATTGCCAAGTTTTTCAACGGTATTTTTCAGTATCTCAAGGTAGATGTCAGATTCTTCCGGAGTAGGTATTCGAAAAGTGAGAGCTTCGAACAGGAAGTCGACAGCGGCGCGCTGTTGTTCTTCGCTAGGAGTCTCTTCCTTAAACAGGTCATATACAGGAGTGAGCGGACGCATAACCTTCGTGCTATAAATCAAGCTAGTCGGCAATCCTCGCAGGTCACCTACCATTTTGTCAGCGATGGAATTGGGATCATCTGTGATTTGATATGCATGGGCAATACTAAGTGGACCGTCTGCCATATATCGCAGGATATCGTTAGCCACCCCCAAAATTTGAGTGGTCTCGGCGCTGTTGACTGTATAAAAATACGGATAGTTTTCTAATCCATGTTTACGCGCAGATGAAAGGATGGCTGGAACACTTTTTACAGCCGTCGCATAGGCTACAGTACCGCCTTGCCACTTTATGATGCGGTCGGTACCAAAGTAAATTTTCAGTTCGCCGCCATGGTTTGTCGGCACAACATCACCATGTGTTCGCAGGCCTGGACGCTCTGGGCGGTATTCCGGTTCCTTGTTAATTAGCTCGTTGAGTCGAGTTATATGCTCTTGAGGAGTCACTCGCCAAATGCGAGTTGGTGACGAGGTAGGAGCCAATTTAATACCTTTGGGAAGTTTTCCAAACAGTAATTGGTGGTCTACGAAGTTACCTTTATTAGGGTCAAGGTGATCGCGAAAGCCCCCCTTGTCCTGCATGACGCGTGTG
>DTSG01000562.1 GCA_012965455.1 Planctomycetaceae bacterium
GGAGACCCAGGGACCGCTGACTATGCGATTCGGCTGAAAACGCTCGAAGAGTTCCGTGGCAAAGTGGAATCAACGGACAAGTTTTTGATGATTCAATCTGAAGAGATTTCGGATCGTTCTCAGGGTGGTCCAGTCCATATGAATGCCACCAATATCCAAGAGTTAATTCCCCCAGTTGGGGGAGCGACTGTGCGTGAAGCAATGACTAATAATCTGCGGGCAGTTGCAGAACAGGCAAAACGTACAGGCAAGCCGATCGTCCTGCATTTAAATCATCCTAATTTTGGGTATGCAGTTACCGCTGAGGATATCGCATCCGTCGTGATGGAACGTTACGTCGAAATCTATAATGGTCATCCTGGTGTGAACGTTGGCGGGGATGATCAACATGCCAGCATGGAAGAAATCTGGGATATTGCCAACACAATTCGCTTGGTGCAACTCGGCGCCGCACCGTTGTTCGGCGTTGGTACCGATGATTCTCATCATTACCACGGTCGAGGATCTAGTCGACCGGGAAGGTCGTGGATCATGGTCCGCTGTGACGATCTAGATGCCGATGCTGTGACTGTGAAGATTCAAGAAGGCGATTTTTATTCGTCCAGTGGTGTCACATTGCGCGACGTTCAATATGACGCGAAGAAGAAAACCCTAGCAGTTACAATCAAGCCGCAACCGGGAGTCACCTATAAAACACAGTTTATTGGTACGTTGAAATCGGTTGATCTCTCCGCAAAACCGCGTCTGGATAAAAATGGCAAACCTCGTCGCACGACCCATATCTATTCTAAGGATATTGGTAAAGTGCTTGGCGAGTCCGAGGGAGTTGCGGCGACATATCAATTCACCGGTGACGAATTGTATGTGCGTGCGGTTGTGACGTCGTCCAAAGCACACTCGGACCCGACGCTACCTAACCAAACAGAACAAGCTTGGACTCAGCCTGTGGGTTGGAATAATTAGCATAAAGAGGGGGCCCCGTAGTGCGAGCTAAACTAGTAACAACACTTTTGATATGCGTATTGAGTAGTACTGTCACCTCAGTTACTGCTCAGACGATCGAGCAACAACTACAACAGATGCTGACGTCTGATTTGGTGAATCGCATCAACTCAGACGGAGATCCGCAGCGCGGTGCGATTCTGTTTTACCAATCGTTCCTGTCTTGTTCGAAGTGTCATGATGAGGCTCAAGGCAAACGTTCGTTAGGGCCAACGTTGACTCGTTATGACAAGCAGCCTACTGATGAACTTTTAATCGAAGCGTTGTTGGATCCCTCAAAATCCATTCGTGCTGGATACGACACGGTCGCGCTGCTATTCAACGATGGGACGCAAGTGACGGGGGTTGTGGAGTCTAAGTCCACGACTGAAATCGTGCTTAAAGATGTTAGTCGACCCGGCGGTACGCTGACGTTTTCGCTGGAAGATATCGACGAATTGCATGCGGTTAAAGCATCGATCATGCCTCAAGGGCAGGTTAATCAGCTTGCCAGTAAACAACAGTTTTACGACTTGATGAAATATTTGTTCGTTATTCGCGATGACGGTCCGTTAGCGGCCTTACGTTTAAAGCCGCCGCCATCGCTAGTCGCGGCGCGAAAATTACCCGAGTATGAATCTAAAATCGATCATGCTGGTATGATCGGTTCGCTAGACAAAACTAGCTTTAGCCGGGGAGCAGCAATTTATAATAGGCTATGTGTCAATTGTCACGGTGATCATCAACGAGTTGGTTCATTGCCCACTTCACGCCGTTTCACCAAAGATGTGATGAAAAATGGGGCGGACCCGTTTGCGATGTACCAGACACTGACACGCGGATTCGGTTTAATGGCACCGCAGTCTTGGATGGTACCCCAGCAAAAATACGATGTTATTCATTATTTGCGAGAGACGTTTCTTCGCAATGACAATGAGAGTCAATACACAGCGGTAACCGCTCAGTATTTAACGACGCTGCCCAGTGGCGACACCCGTGGGCCGAAGCCATCGAATATTAATAAGTGGCAACAGATGAATTACGGTCATCAGTTAACTGCGACCTATGAAGTCGGAAACGATGCCTCGAACTTTACTTATAAAGGGATCGCGCAACGGTTAGATGCCGGTCAAGGTGGTATCACCAACGGCGACGCGTTTATGGTGTTTGACCATGACACCATGCGGCTATCCGCCGCGTGGCGGGGCAAGGGGTTTATTGACTTCAACGGGATCAATTTTAACGGCAAGCATAACGCGCATCCGCGTCTAGTCGGCGAAGTGGCGTTCGAAAACAAGAACGGTCCAGGTTGGGCAAATCCTGAGGATGGTTCCTGGGAGGACCCACGTATCGTTGGTCGTGACGGACGACGTTATGGTCCGTTGCCGCGGGAATGGGCACAATACCTAGGGCTTTATCATCACGATAACCAAACGATCATTAGCTATACGGTGGGCGATGTGCCGATACTGGAAACCGCGTCGAGAGATGAAACGGCCGCTGGTGTGGTTTTCAAACGCACACTAAATATTGGACAGCGGACTCGTCCACTCGAACTTGCGGTGGCTACCGTGGGTGCTGATGAAATTGTCGACCAACTACAACTTACCAGCCCTGCTCAGTCGTTTCGGTTTGGACCATTGGTTGTCGGGGTTGAGTCGGAGGTCAAAGGTTGGAAGTGGCAGCAGGGCGAAAATGGGCAATTGCGTTTGACCATTCCTGTTGGTAAAGCGACACAGTTTACAGTGTGGGTACGGCGTATTGGTAAAGCACAATTTACCGAGCAGTTAATCAACTACACGCCTATGCGAGTGCCAGATTTGTCAACATTGCTTCGCGGCAGCGCGGCTCGCTGGCCTCAAAAGATAACAACGCAAGCTAAGATTGGGTCGCAGCAGGGCGCCTTTCAGACTGACGTGTTGCAGCATCCTGTGGATAATCCGTGGTACGCACAGGTACGCATGACAGGGTTTGATTTTTTTGCTGATTCCAATCGGATGGCAGTTAGTACGTGGGACGGGGACGTGTGGTTGGTTGAAGGAGTGGCTGATCCGTTGGGGCAGAAATTAACTTGGCAACGCATCGCCACTGGGTTGTTTCAACCGCTCGGAGTTAAAATTGTCGACGATAAGATCTACGTTGGCTGCCGTGATCAGATTTGTGTTTTGCATGACCTCAACGGCGATGGTGAAACAGATTGGTATGAATGCTTCAATAATGACCATCAAGTGACCGAACATTTCCATGAGTTTGCCATGGGATTACAGCGTGATAAATCTGGGAATTTCTATTATGCAAAATCTGCGAGGCATGCGCTCAAAGCGATCGTGCCGCATCATGGAACGCTATTGCGAGTCAGTCCCGATGGGCAAAAAACGGATATCATTGCCAAGGGATTTCGCGCAGCCAACGGCGTTTGTCTTAACGAAGATGGTTCATTTATAGTGACGGATCAAGAAGGTCATTGGAATCCAAAGAATCGTATCAACTGGGTGCGTGAAGGTGGGTTTTACGGGAATATGTTTGGCTATCACGATGTTACCGATAGCGCCGATACTGCGATGGAGCAGCCGTTGGTCTGGATTACCAATAAATTTGACCGCTCACCCGGAGAACTCTTGTGGGTGAATTCAAAGAAATGGGGGCCACTTAACGGACAACTACTTAACCTGTCTTATGGATATGGCAAAGTGTATGTCGTGCCGCATGAAACGATAGATGGCCAAGTACAGGGGGGAATGTGTGAATTACCGATAGCACAATTCCCAACAGGCGTCATGCGAGGTCGTTTTCATCCGGACAATGAACAACTCTACGCTTGTGGAATGTTCGCTTGGGCTGGTAGTCAAACTCAAGCAGGCGGATTCTATCGCTTGCGTTACACAGGGCAATCTGTGCACTTGCCTATCAAGGTCGAGGCAACCACCCGTGGGATGAAATTGACTTTTACGGATCCAGTAGAACCAAGCATCGCCAAGAATGTTGCCAACTATCAAGTTAAACAATGGGCATTGAAGCGAACTGCGAATTACGGTTCGAAACATTATGATGAGCAGATGCTTAAAATTTCCGGCGTGAGTCTGTCTAATGATGGGCATTCTGTGCTGATTGAAATGCCATCCATCAAGCCCACCTGGTGCATGGAAATAAAATATCAACTACAAGGTTTGACGGGACGGACTTTTCAAGGGACCATTCACAACACAATTCACGCCTTAAGTGAATAGAATTTAACCGTAGTTGGATTCGTACCTAATCAATATGCTAGAGCGAAAATCAATGAATAAAATCATACTGCCATCTATGTTATTACTCCTGCTGTGCAGCCCGACTCTGTTGGCCGATGACTGGCCGCATTGGTTGGGCTCTAGTCGTGACGGCGTCTGGCACGAAACAGGGATTGTCACCAAAATTACAGCTGCAGGATTGCCAGTGAAATGGCGAGTACCCATTGCGGGCGGGTATTCTGGGCCCGCAGTGGCAAACGGTAAAGTGTTTGTAACCGATTACCAGCGACTCAGCGGTGATGCTACCAATGGTCCCAGTCTCAGGACCAAGATCACTGGAATTGAGCGATTGCATTGTTTGGATAGCACGACTGGAAAAAAACTGTGGACACACAAATATCCGTGTTCGTATTACGTATCCTATCCGTCAGGCCCGCGTGCCACACCGGCTGTGAGTGATGGTCGAGTTTATTCGCTGGGGACTGAGGGCAATCTTGTTTGCTTAGACGTACAATCAGGAAAGGTCTTTTGGCAAAAAGAACTAAAAACAGAATACGATATCAAAACACCTATTTGGGGTTTCTGTTCGCATCCGCTAATTATCGGTGATCTGTTGTATTTGATGGTCGGCGGCGAAGGCACAACGATCGTCGCATTTGATAAGAGTAGTGGAAAGCAGATATGGGGTGCTTTGGACAGCGAAGAAGCTGGATATTCTCAGCCGACCTTGATTACTGCTGGCGGCGTGCAGCAACTTGTTGTGTGGACTCCAACTGCCATCCACGGCATGCATCCCAAAACGGGTGATCTGTATTGGCAAGTCGAGTTGCAACCAGCATACGGGATGTCTGTTGTGTCGCCTCGTCATTACGGCGATTTTCTGTTCGCTAGTGGTATTGGAAACGTGGGTGTTTGCTTGAAATTAGATCGCGACAAACCTGCGGTGACCGAAGTTTGGCGGGGTACGTCGACCACGGGAGTCTATTGTAGCAACAGCACACCTATTATCGACAACGGCATTATTTATGGTGTTGGATGTCGCAAGGGCGAACTGCGAGCGGTAGAGTTGGAAACTGGCAAACGGTTATGGGATTCATTTAAACCAACCACCGGTACGCGACCACAAAACCACGGAACGGCTTTCTTGACTCGACAAGCGGATCAGTATTTGTTGTTCAACGAATCTGGTGAGTTGATCTTGGCGGATTTAACGCCTACGGGCTACCAAGAAAAAGGGCGGGTAAAGTTGCTCGAGCCAACTGGGGAAGCCTTCGGACGTAAGGTCGTATGGGCGGCGCCGGCGTATGCCAATCGATGTTTGTTTGTGCGAAATGACAAAGAGATTATTTGTGTGGATCTAGCGGGTAAATAAACAGAGGTACCACCGGTAAAGGTGCTGATTGTTGTTTTGGGGAAGGTGAATAATGATGAAGCGCAAGAGATTTGTCTCAGTGGTTTCATTCGCTGTTGCTGTGTTTTGTTGTGGTGTTCTCGCTGAGAAGGTTCACGCCGTAAAGCCACGTACTAGCGAAGACAGGCAGATTGATTTGTTGCAGCGCAACGTGCCTGCGGAAGCAGCAAATGCAGATCTCGAGATGTTGCAAAAAATCATGGTGGAAATGCACCCGGGACTCGATATTTATGCAACCCAAAAACAATTCGCTGCGTTGGTTGAACAATCTCGTGTTCAGGCAGGCGATACTATCAAGCTCCGCGAGTTTTTTATGAGATGTGCGCGGATTACAGATCTTGTGCGTTGTGGCCATACCTACGCCAGCGTTCCGCTAGCCTGCCAGATGAAATTGCAATACGCAACAAAAATGTTTCCCGTACCGCTGATGTTTATTGATCAAAAAGCGTATGTGAACCATCATCACGCCAAAATTCCGTGTGGTGCAGAAGTGTTGTCAATTAATAGCGTCGCGGTAGACGAGATAGTGCAAGTTTTGATGCCGTTGGTTACCGGCGATGGCTATGTCAATACATTTAGGTATCAATTCTTAGGGGAGATGTTTTCCATTTCCTATGCAACGGCCTATGGAGAGACAAAAGAGTTTCAAGTTAAATATCGAACGTTAAAAGGGGAAACAAATACGGCCAAGGTAACCGGTGTTTCGTCACATCGCCTAGAACAGTTGATGGAGTCGGTGGCATTGGGAGGACGAGAACACGAAGCCTATCGCATGTCGCGACCTCGTGAGGATACCGTACTTATGGCCATTGATACATTTGACAACGGTCAAGGTTCACCGCCGTTTCGTGCCTACCGAAAGTTAATAACAAAAGCGTTTGCGATGATGCATCAAACGGACGCAATTACCAACTTGATATTGGACCTCAGACAAAACGATGGTGGGTATACTCGTAGTGAGATGTTCTTATATTCGTTTTTAGCAAACAAGCCATTTAAAGAAATGGCTAGCGGGCACACGAACCGTAATAGCATTGCTTTTCGTGAGCTCCTCAGTCGCAATTACCAATCACGCGGCGTCATTAAGTATTTTGACCGCCGCTTGCAAAGAGAAATGGTTGCGGAGGATG
>DTSG01000563.1 GCA_012965455.1 Planctomycetaceae bacterium
TTGTGGCATGTAAAAACGGCGGGCACAAGTTATTTGGAAGCGCTACGTGTCGTTGCACTACACGAAAAAGATCTTTTCCGAGAGATCGTCGACTACTCGCGAGAGCGATATAATACGGACAAGGCAACCTATCACGTACACGCCACGCTGGAAATGGTTCCTGCTCCTAGTGAAATTGAATCGGATATCGAGCTACAGCGGGAGTATTTGGAATTGTGGGATGACGTCCCTCAGGGAAAGGGCTTTACAAAACCCGGTCGCCAAATCCTGCACTGTACCTTTGGTAGTGTGCTGACACACGAAAAATATGGGCCGTTGGTCGCCGATATCCTGCGGCAACATCCTGACACCTATACGCAAGTTCTCGATGATCATTTCACGCGTCATCTGGAAGCCCTGCAAGCCGGCATGTAATTAATCGAAGTCATGGATCCTAACACTGAACGAATGGATTAGTTCGTCACGAATTGGTTGAAAGAGGCGACTTATGAAACACCGACATCTTGGCAATACGGACATGGATTTGTCCATCGTCAGTTACGGCGCTTCATCGCTAGGAGCGGAATTCCGTAGCGTCGATGTAGATGAAGCGCTTGCCGCAGTCCCCGCTGCAATTGAATGTGGCATGAACTTCATTGACACCTCTCCCTACTATGGTCGAGGCAGCGGCGAAGTTCTGCTCGGGATCGCGCTGAAAGACATTCCCCGTGACCAATACTACCTCGGCACAAAACTGGGAAGATATCATGCGGCCCATTTTGATTTCTCGGCTAAACGAGTCGTTGAGAGTGTCGACGTCAGCCTACATCGCCTAGGCACAGATTACCTCGATGTGATTCTCTGTCACGATATTGAATTCGTCGAACGCCAACAAATCGTCGATGAAACACTGCCCGCTCTTCGCAAAATCCAGCAACAGGGAAAAGTCCGCTATATCGGCGTCTCGGGTTATCCCATGAGTAACTTTAAGTTCATCCTCGACCAGACGGATCTGGATGTCGTCCTTAGTTACAACCATTATACGTTACAAAATACGATGTTTCATGATCTCGTCCCCTACCTAGAAAGCAAAGGGGTCGGCATTATCAACGCGGCACCCTTCTCCGCTCGACTCCTGACAAATGCACCCTTGCCGCCCTGGCACAAAGCAACTCCTCTCATTCGGGAAACCTGTCAAAAAGCTGCCCAACATTGCCAGTCAGCCGGCGTGGATATTGCTCAACTCGCCTTGCAGTTCTCCATCGCCAACCCCGAGATTACAACCTGTGTCACCGGTTCTGCGAACCAGAGCAGAATCCGACAATGGGCTGAATGGGCTGAAACACCTCTGGACCAGCAACTCTTGCAGGAGGTGCTGAAAATCCTCGAACCCATTCATAATTGGTCGTATATTGAAGGTCGACCGGAAAACAATGATTCTCAACCGACATCACGGAAAGAACCTCATGGCTCTTAGAATCGATGCCCATCAACACTTTTGGGATTTGTCGCATACAGAATTCGATTATGACTGGGTCAAAACCGATCATCTTGCCGCAATTAATGAGACCTTCCTACCCGAACATCTCCAGCCACATCTTGCGTCCACCCACATCGACCACAGTGTTGTTGTGCAAACGCAACACAACCTGGCTGAGAACGAATGGGCTTTGAATCTCGCCGAGAAACACCCGTTTATTGCCGGTGTCGTCGGTTGGGTCGACTTATCCTCGACCGCCTGCGAAGAACATATCTTAGCCCTCAAAGAGAACCCGAAGTTCGTTGGTATCCGGCATGTTACACAGGATGAACCGGACAACGATTTTATCGTGGGGGATCTGATCCTCCGCGGACTGGCAGTACTTGAGAAACATACCGTACCATTCGATCTGCTCTTTTACGTGCAACACTTGAAACACGCCGTCAAGCTGGGAAGGACATTCCCCGATCTCCCGCTGGTAATCGACCACTTGGCCAAACCCACCATCAAGACGGGTGAAATAACGGACTGGGCGTCCGACCTTCGCGCAGCTGCACAGTTTTCCAACATCCACTGTAAACTATCCGGACTCATTACCGAAGCAACATGGAATAACTGGACCCCAGCAGACTTGCGCCCCTACATCGAAACGGCATTGGAGGCCTTTGGCCCACGCCGCTGTATGTTTGGATCGGATTGGCCTGTCTGTAAACTAGCTGGAAGTTATGAACAAGTTTATGGGGCGCTGATGGAAGTCGTCGGCGATCTTTCCCGCGATGAGCAGGATTGGATTCTGGGAAAAACAGCAACCGAATTTTATCAACTCAAATTAGAGACCCCACGCTCAGCTGTTGCGCTACGATGATCTTTCGCGGATAATGTCACTTCGTGGAAACTACCACGCAGTGTTAGGTCTCACTTAGGTCTCGAAAAGTCCAAATGGGGTCAGTTTTGATATTAACTGAGACAGAGACAACCGCAACACCCGCAGAAAAGTAGCCGAGGCGGGACTCGAACCCGCACGTCCGTGAGGACACAGGATTTTAAGTCCTGAGCGTCTGCCAGTTCCGCCACTCGGCCGTAGTGCGTCAACGTTATTGGCTGATAGAAAAACCATCTTAACCTACCCACACAGTTTCTCCAATAACCGGCTCGTCGACTTTGACGTACTGCCACAATCATCCACTCCCGCCGCAATCTATGTTGAACAGACAACCATTTTTCATTACGATTCCTACCACAAGTCCACACAATCGTCAGCGAGTATTCAACAATGGGAGATTTACTTAAACGCGTTTTTTCGCTCGACGTTCGCTCCATCGCCCTGATGCGCATCGCAACGGCTGCCGTCCTCCTGTGGGATACCTGCGACCGCATACGACACCTCGCCGATCACTATTTTGCCGATAGCGCCATTCCTTTTGAAATAGCTGAAGAATACTACAAATTCGCTCCCACTTGGTCACTACACCTCCTCAGCGAATCCAATACCTACCAAACATCCCTCTTTATTATGCAAGCAATCGCCGCTTGCTTCCTGCTCGTAGGCTATCACAGCCGCATCGCTGCTGGGATCTGCTGGATCCTCTTCGCCTCAGTCCTAGCCCGCGTCCCACCACTACTCACTGGCGGAGACATGCTACTATGCTCGCTACTGTTCTTCCTCACCCTCCTACCCTGCTCTAAATGCCTCTCAGTACACAGCAAATTCAAAGCTCCGGCGGGCAGCGTCTACTCATTCGCCACCGCTGCACTGCTGCTACAATTCGTCGTCATGTATACCGTCACAGGTCTCCTGAAACTAAATTCCGAGTGGGTCGATGGCACGGCACTGATGATTATCCTCAGCGACACTGGCCTCGCTAAACCAATCGGACTTTGGCTAACCAACTTTCCAGTAATTCTGATGGCGCTGACTTGGGGGGCACTTCTACTAGAACTCGCCGCCCAAGTCCTCCTGCTCAGCCCGTACAAAACAAATCAGATTCGCACCGTTGGCGTCATCTCCTTCATCGGACTTCACGTCGGCATCTTCCTCACCATGGAAGTTCTCGTCTTCTCCATCATTAGTATCGCTGGCCTACTCAGCCTCATTCCATCCTCGTGGTGGAATTACAAACCACTTTCAAAACTAACAACAGCGAAATCCAACGACGATGATTCCAACAAATCGGATACCAGCACCTCGGCACGGCCAGTCCCCACCGCCTTTCCTAAGATATCCAATGCCATCGCCGCCTGGGGATTATTTGTCTTTCTCACCGTCGCCGCTACCAGCCTTTACACCCACGCGACCAACATTTATATCAGCAACAAAATAGTTGTCGTCGCACACCAATTTAGATTCGACCAACGCTGGGAAATGTTCACTCAACCGTATGGTCTCTGTTATCGTTTTGTCGCCGAAGTCCGAACCGCCGACGGACGTTTTGTTGACATCTTGCGTTCCAGCGAAGAACGATCAGACCGCGAAGAAGTACCGCCAGACACCATTAAATTCAAATCGGCGCGGTGGCTATTGCTATACCGCCAAATGGTCAGTAGTCAGTACTACCAACAACGAATCCCGACCGCGAAGCACCTCCTTAAATACAACCCAGCAGTCGGCATGCCAACGGTTGAAGAAATCAACGGTAAAGAGCTGAAGCTATCGGTGTGGGTAGGATCGCCGGAGGATCGAGCAGCCCAAGGTCCAGCGATGATGACGTACTTCGATTTCCGAGCCAGCGGGAAGTACTATTTCGGCGAACCTCATGGCCGTTGGGTACAACGCGACGACCAAGGAAGAATCCAAGCGTCGGGTAATTACGATCAAGGATTGCGCGACGGCATTTGGACAAACTACCACCCCAACGGAAAAACAGCATCACGTGGTTATTATTCTGATGGCCTTGAGCATGGGGATTGGACGATGTGGGATGCGGATGGACTGCGTATTGCACACGGTCCTTTTATAGACGGAATGATGGAAGGAACTTGGGCATTTTGGTACGAAAACGGTACAGTCGAACACGCTCAATTCATTGCCGATGAACGCGTAACGGACGAACCCGGCCGCGAATGAACGCGCATGAGCGCCGCGAATGAACGCGAATGGGGCCGCGAAATTATTTCCTCCGCGTCCGAACAATTCGAATACGGCAGCCGATGGGTACTGTCTCAGTAATCTTAGGCAACCCACCCGCCAGCGCTGCAGCCACTGCGTCCTCTAGATATTTAATTTTGACCTTGGTCTTGTCAGGGCTATCATCCAGCGCCCCCATATAGACAACTTCGCGTTTCTGGTTCAGTACAAAACACTCAGGCGTATAACCGGCTCCAAATTGTTTGGCAATCATTTGTGTTTCATCAAACAGATACGGAAAGGTAAAATTCTTCTCGGTCGCTCGAACCTTCATCGCCGGCAATAAATCTTCCTCGACCTTGTTGACGTTGATTGCCACTAGGGCAACCGACATTCCTTCGCCCGTATACTTTTTAGCAAACGCATTCAAGCGGTCCTCATAATCAACCGCATACGGGCAACTATTACACGTGAAAACCACCACCAACACCTGCTTAGCTTTGAAATCATCAAACGCAATCCGTTTACCATTAGTCGCTGGCAATGCTTCCCACTTAGGCGCGACATCTTCTATATCCAAAACCGGATTGTATTCTCCGGCTGAGACACTGAAAAATGAGCATAACACGAGTAGTAAAGTGGTTGTTTTCATAACTTCATTCTAACTCATCTGTGATACTTAGTGTCCATTCGCGCAAATTAGCGCTCATTCGCGGCCCCCAGTTGCCCATATGCCGTCGTATCCACATGCGTTGGCTCACCGGAAATCAGCTCGCTCACCAACTTCCCTGTCGCCGGTCCCATTGATAGTCCCAACATATTATGCCCAGCTGCAACCAACACATTGCGCAACCTTGGACTCGCATCAATAATCGGGATACCGTTATACATCATCGGCCGCCAGCCAAACCACTCTTCTTCAATGATTTCACCAGAGGGCTGCCCTAAATACGGTTCCACTCCTTCACGCAGCAAGGACAAACGACCTTGATTAATCGATGTATCATATCCTGAAAATTCCATCATCGATCCCAAGCGATAACCCGTATCCAGCGGCGTCATCGCGACTTTATGCTGCGGAAATAACATCGGAATCCGCGGTGAAGCCGCGGGACGTTGATAGGTCAGCGAATAACCTTTTCCGGGTTGAATCGGAATGTCTGTTCCGAGTTCTGCTTGCCACTTCGGAGTAACCGCTCCGAGCGCCATCACAAAATGGTCCGCTTCGATCTCACCCTCGGTGGTTTCAATCGCCATTGCTTTTAACCCCCGACTTCGAAACCGCAGCAATTCGCAATTCTCACGAATCTCCACACCCAACTCTTGCAACACTCGCTTCAACTCCGACATCAATTTATCTGGCCTCACATGGGCATCGTCCGCGTAATACCAAGCTCCAGCCACACTATCGAGTAAACTCGGTTCTAACTGCAGCAACGCATCGGACTCTAGGCACTCTCCCTTGATCGAAAACTCCTCCGCCAAAAAATCATTCGTCGCTGAGTGTCCCTCGAGTGCACGTTCATGTTGGAACACATACAACAAACCGTTCTGCTGCCACTCGCACTGCAACTCATGCTCATCTAGCATCTCTTGGTACAACTGCATCGACGATTCGAGCAACTGCCATCGCGCTTGTGCCGCCTGTAACTGATGACGCCCATTGCAGCGCATGGCAAATTTAAAAAACCACAACCACAGCGTCGGACTCAATGTCGGTTTAATTCGAAACGGACTTCGCCGCTGCCACATCATCTTCAGTGTCCGTCGAATCGCTCCTGGACTGGCCAAGGGCATCAAGTCACTCGGGCAAATCAGACCACAGTTACCATGTGAACAACCACTGCCGATCGTGCTCTGGTCAATAACTGTCACTTGGTATCCGGCTCTACGCAGATAATATGCACACGAAACCCCGATGATTCCGCCTCCCACGACAGTGACATGCGACCCCGCCTTATTGTTTGCGACGGTCATTATACGATCCCTTCTCGAAACGGATCGTCATCTTGTAATATCATTTCACTATCAGCAGTAATATAAGCCGTCCCGCGAATCGACGGTATGCAAACCGGTTCGCCAGCAGTCACGTGTCCGTCCACAAACTCGCCACTCGCTTGAAACACGCTACCAACGATGCTTTCTTGCCGCCAAACTTCTCGCGGTGCAAGTTTTTTATCGGCCAATAGGCAAGCGATCTTGGCACTTGCTCCCGTACCG
>DTSG01000564.1:0-3715 GCA_012965455.1 Planctomycetaceae bacterium
GATCAACAGATCCAGCAGAATGAGTAGTGGAATTAGAGTTGGGGCCCACGGATATTTCTGCCAACGGCCAAAGATCCCCCAGATGCAAATGGAGATGATTGCAATACTTGCGATCAATGCGTGCAGTGGAGCAGTGAACAGATTGCGCAGAGCTCCTGACGAAGAAACGGGTCCTAAAAACTGATCCGCAAGGTTGCCAGATAATTTGGCGTCAATCCAGTTTGAGAGTGGAATACAGCCGATACCGATCAGAGTAAAAATTGTACCGAGGATCACTAGTCTTGGAAAAACATGTTGCCGTATCTGCGGTAGTCGTCGGACAAACTGGTCCCAGCCGCGACTGGCCAATAGCGCCAACATCAAACTTGTCAGCACAAACCATTTTGCGGGATAGCGGAAATCGATGTATTCGGGGATGGTATTGGTTAACAGCCAGTACAAACTAAAATTCGTTGGGGCGATGGTTGTTGTGGGAACGATTTGGTTCCATATCCATCCCAATCCGAATGTTCCCAGCGCAGCGCATAGAGTAAGCATAAGCACCCACGACAACATAGCAGCGATCGTATCCTTACGGCGACGGAGAGTTATTACGGATATCGCTAATAGCAGCGGGATGATGCCTTGGTAAATTGTTGGAAACCAAATTGATTGACTGTCAGGAAACAAAAATGTCCAATGATTGCGTTGCGGATAGAGCTTTCCGCTTACGTTAGGTAATGCGAGTTCAGCGAGTTGCCAAGGTGGCAAGGAAAACTTGTACACTCGTTGGCTATGGTTGTGGTCGGTTGTTTTTGGTGCCACGACTTCATTTTCAAAATTATTGTTTTTGAGACTGTCCCCAGCCCATTGGAAAACAGTTTGCGACGATGACCTCATATTACGCTCACTGCGCTGTGACCATTCTAATGTAGGTAATAGTTGAATAGCGGTTAACGCTGTAGTGATGGCGGCGACGCACGATAAAGTCGCCAGTAGCGTTTTCAAGGGCAGTCGCGTTGGAGCAGTTGGAGTTGATGCATGCTGTGGACAACGGGGCAGAATGAACCAGCATACAAGTAGCACGATGATTAGATGCACCACGGCTTGCGGGTCGCCGCCGAGTAACATTAAGGCTAGGCAAATGGATAACAGGATGCAGGCGCGTGATCGGTTTTCATTACGAATTAGTTGTAGACCATAGAGTAGGGCAAGCGGCAACCAAGCTGCAGATACTAAGAAGATGATGTTTGCATGTTGTGATAGAACTGCTCCACCTAGGCTATACGATATCGCGGCGATGATGCTTGCCAACGCAGTTGCTTTCAGATAACGGGCAGCGCGGAAAGTTGTGTATGCGGCTACAAGCAGATGCAACGCGGTGTACAGAATGAGGCATGTCGAAAAGGCAAGCGGAAACATGAAAATGAGTTTGCCAGGATAAAATACTCCCACACTAGCGTCTGCTGCAAATGGACGGCCAAGCTCATCTTGTGGATTCCACAACGGCACTCGACCTTGTTGCCATTGTTGATGTTCAAAATGCAGGGTGGGGTAATAGAAATGCCCAGCGTCTCTAAAGACGGGAATCTCATCCTGCACCATTAGCGGGACAAACAAAAATACAATCGCCGACGTCGGTATCAGCATCCAGAGGAGTGTTTTCCGGTGACTGGCTTTTGGTCTCATAGCGGATTGCATTCCGATGGCTACTAAAGCCCTGGTCTCAACGGAAGCAATCAGGTTCGATTTAAACTATCGATGCCACGATCCATTACGAACGGTTGAGCACACGTAATTGAGAGCGAACTGCATTGACAACTTGTTCACGTTGATCTAATTCTTCAACTGAGCTTCCGGGCATAGCGAGCGCGTCACGCAGGTTGACTTCAAGATCGTCTTTATTAAAATCTTCGATCGCGGCGACTCGGTTTGTCAAAATCGAAACGACGTTATCAAGGACTTGAATAAAGCCGCCTTCGACATAGTGGCTCTCGGTCGTGCCACCGGTCGTAAGTGTGAGTGCTCCATTTCCCAGTCGGCCGATCATGGGCGCATGGTTAGTCAAAACCCCTTTTTCACCATCAAAAAGAGGAACGATAATCGAGTCCGCATCCGTTTCAAATGCGGTTTCTTCTGGCGTAACAACAATACAATGAAGTGTCATAAATTAACCTGCAGCTATTTTCTTGGCTTGTTCTTCAGCTTGATCGACGCTGCCCACATACATAAATGCGGATTCTGGTAAGTGATCCCATTTGCCAGCACAGATTTCTTCGAAGCTGCGCAAGGTATCTTCAAGGGGCGTGATTTCACCAGGTTTTCCAGTGAACACTTCGGCGACGAGGAACGGTTGCGACAAGAAACGTTCTAAGCGACGAGCGCGATGCACGACTTGCTTGTCGTCTTCACTAAGTTCATCAACACCCAAAATAGCGATGATATCTTGAAGTTCTCGATATCGTTGCAGGATGGTTTGGACGTTTCGAGCAATACCATAGTGTCGATCGCCAACATATTGTGGGTCGAGAATACGGCTCGAGGATGCCAAGGGATCCACTGCGGGGTATATGCCCTTGGCGGAGATGGAACGTTCAAGGTACAGGAATGCATCGAGGTTACCGAAAGCAGTTGCTGGGGCTGGGTCGGTTGGATCATCAGCTGGAACATAAACCGCTTGGACGGAGGTAATAGCACCTTTGTTTGTCGATGCAATACGTTCTTGCAAAGCACCCATTTCGGTAGCCAGCGTCGGTTGGTAACCCACAGCGGATGGCATCCGACCAAGTAGTGCGGATACTTCCGAGCCAGCTTGCGAGAAACGGAAGATGTTATCGACAAACAACAGAGTATCGGTACCAGTTACATCTCGGAAATACTCGGCCATCGTAAGAGCAGATAGGGCAACACGAAGTCGAGCACCTGGTGGCTCGTTCATTTGACCGAATACCATACATGTTTGTTCGATCACACTACGACCGGTGTCCCCGATTTTCGCTTCTTGCATTTCCAACCACAGGTCGGTTCCTTCACGTGTTCGTTCGCCGACGCCAGCGAACACTGAATAACCACCGTGTGAACTAGCGATGCGAGCGATCAGTTCGGTCAGGATAACGGTTTTACCTAGTCCAGCACCACCAAACAGACCAGCTTTACCACCTCGCACGAAGGGTGTCAGCAAGTCGATCACTTTAATACCGGTTTCAAATAGTTCGGTGTTGGTGGAAAGTTCCGAAAGTGCCGGAGCAGAGCGGTGAATTGAACGGATTTCGTCGGCAACTACCTCGCCACGACCATCGACCGGCTCGCCGAGTAGATTAAACACTCGTCCCAGTGTACCTTTCCCGACGGGTACGGACACCGGTGAACCGGTGTCTACACATTCTTGGCCCCGAACCATTCCGTCTGTGCTGCCTAAGGCAACACAGCGAACGCGTCCGCCACCGAGGTGTTGTTGGACTTCACCGATCAGGGTGCTGTCGTTTACGATGAGTTCCACGGCATTGTAGATGGCGGGGAGTTGATCGTCTTCGAATTGAGCATCAAACGTTGAACCAATTACTTGTGTAATGTGACCAATGCTTTTAGTTGCGGTATCTGAAGCCATTTTCTTACTCTTTTGAACTTAATAAAGGGTTGATTATGATTCTAGTTGTTGTAGTTGTTGTCAATTAAAATTCTTACGTTTTGTATTATTTGCTACTGGTTAGCTTTTGAGAGCTTCCACACCACCTAT
>DTSG01000564.1:3737-21097 GCA_012965455.1 Planctomycetaceae bacterium
AAGTAATCTGAGACTGACGAGCTCGGTTGTAAGTCATCGATAGATTAGCGATCATTTCATCGGCGTTTTCTGTTGCGCTCTTCATCGCGACCATACGTGCGATCTGTTCACTGACAGCAGCGTCCAGAAAGCACTTAAACAATTTGACGCGGAAGCTCGTCGGTACAACTTCCTCAAGGATGCTTTCGGCTGAGGGCATGAATTCATAATCGGTAGCAGTCGTACCACCTACGGTATCATCACCGTCAATTTTTCCCAGTGGGAGCAAGGTTTCGACGACAGCTTGTTGCTTGGAACTTGAGATGAAACGTGTGTAGGCAACGTCGAGTCGATCAAGTTTACCGGCGATGAATTGGTCCATCAGAGCGTCGGCGATAGGTTTCACTTCATCAAACTTGGGTTGATCCTCGAAATGTGTATAGGATTCATCGGCGGCTAGTCCGCGGAATGATAGGTTGGTAATTCCACGTTTTCCAGAGACGACTAGATTTACGGTATCGTACTGTTCAGAGAGCTTTTGATGGTGTTTGGTTGCTTCTCGGACGACCGAGCCATTATAACCCCCGCAAAGTCCGCGGTTTCCAGAAAGGACAATCAGAGTTGCGTTTTCAGTGGTTTGCCGATCTTCGAGCAACGGGTGTTGCACTTCGGTCCCACTATTAGCGAGATTTGCGACAACTTCGGTGATTCGCTGAGTGTAAGAAGTCGCAGCGACTGCTCGATCCATCGCTTTCTTGAATCGCGCAGTTGCAATCAGCTCCATCGTCCGCGTAATCTTACGAATATTGCGAACCGACTTGCGTCGTTTATCTAATGCCTTGGCATTTGCCATCTGTCAATTTCCTGTGTTGACGTTTACTGTGTGCTCTTTATAGCGAAACGTTCTCTAGTCTTGCTCGGTTGTTTCAGATGCTTCAGCATCGCCGCTGTCATCTGCATCATTCGCTTCTTCAGTGTCGCTGCGTTCATCGGTATCCGCATCGAGATCCGCTGCTTCGGCAGCATCGGCGGTTGCATCTTCCGCAGCTTCGTCGTCACGATAACTTTCATCCAACGACTTGAACTCATTGATCGCTCCGATCAACTCATCCTCATCTCGAATAGCTCCCGTTTCGCGGATGGCATCCAAAATTTCAGGTTTTTGATCTCGAATGAACTCTAACAAATCTTTTTCGAACTGCGGAACATCGGCGATCGTGATACTGTCTAAGTAACCTTTGGTACCGGCGAAAATCATACAGACCTGCTCGTTCACTGGTAGAGGCGTATACTGGCCTTGTTTTAGCAGTTCTACCATGCGGTAGCCGCGATCGAGTTGGGCTTGAGTCGCTGCGTCGAGATCGGTACCGAGTTGAGCGAACGCTTCGAGTTCGCGGAAGGCTGCAAGGTCGAGACGCAAACTACCGGCGACGCCTTTCATACCCTTAATTTGAGCAGCACCACCCACTCGAGAAACGGATACGCCAACATTCATAGCGGGACGAATACCGGAGAAGAACAAGTCAGGTTGTAGATAGATTTGTCCGTCGGTAATCGAAATCACGTTCGTTGGAATATAGGCGGATACTTCACCTTCAAGCGTTTCGATGATCGGCAATGAAGTAAGTGAACCACCACCTAGGTCGTCGCTTAGTTTGGCCGAACGTTCAAGCAGTCGACTGTGACAATAGAATACGTCACCAGGGAATGCTTCACGTCCAGGTGGACGACGCATCAGCAATGATAATTCACGATACGCATTGGCTTGTTTGGAGAGATCATCATAGACGATCAATGTGTGTTCGCCTTTGTACATGAAGTACTCGGCCATCGACGTTCCTGAGTAAGGAGCGATGTATTGCAGTGGAGCAGGGGTGCTTGCACCGGACACGATAATGGTGGTGTAGTCCATGGCTCCGTGTTCTTGGAGGATTTGAATCACGCCGGCGACCGAGGAATCCTTTTGGCCGATAGCGACGTAAAAACACTTTACGTCTAAGCCTTTTTGGTTGAGGATCGTATCGATAGCGATGGCGGTTTTACCGGTCTTACGGTCACCAATAATCAATTCTCGTTGACCACGTCCAATGGGTGTCATTGCATCAACTGCTTTGATACCGGTTTGCAGCGGTTCGGTAATAGGTTGGCGACCAGCGATACCCGGTGCATTCGCTTCTACCACGCGAGTTTCCGTCGAATTGATGGGGCCCTTGCCATCGAGAGGGTTACCCAGTGGATCTACCACGCGGCCCACGATTGCATCGCCGACCGGCACGGATAACAGCGTACCAAGTGCACGGACTTCGTCACCTTCTTTAATTCCAAGATAGTTACCGAGAATAATAATCCCGACACTGTTTTCTTCTAGATTGAAAGCGAGTCCGGTAATTCCACCTGGGAATTCAACCATTTCACCCGCACGAACACCCGCAAGTCCGTAGACTCGCGCAATTCCGTCACCGACTTCCAGTACCGTACCAACTTCTCGTACATCGAGTTGGCTGTCATACTGTTCGATTTCCTGTTTCAAGACGGACGCGATTTCGTCAGCGTTGAATTTCATGGACCGTTTTCCTTACGTATTATGTTTAGTTAATTTTGATTTTAAATAGTGGTTCAAAAAAAGTTGCAGAACTGTTTGTACTCAACCCTCGCTGGGACTTTTTACAAACCGTTCTGTTGACAAACGAATTTCTCGAATAGTGTTTTCTCGTACTGTTGTTCTAATTCGTTCGAGTCGGTTGGCAATACTGCCATCGTACACCGTATCTCCAACGCGGATTACCGTCCCTCCGATGAGCGAAGAGTCAACATTTAGCGTTAAATCAACGGTCGCATCGAATGCTCCATTGAGTTTGTCTTGCAACGTGGCGACAGCCGGTTCGTCTAAGCGAGTTGCTGTAGTCACTAAAACCTCAAGGCGTCCTTGATCTTTGGAGTATTGTTCCTTGAGACTGGCTTGGATGACGCGGAGGCAATCGAGACGACCATGTTGTGAAACGACCTTGAGGAAGTTCAAGAACAGATCCGAGGCTTTACCCGCTAGGGTTTTATCGAGCATCGTGACTTTATCGCTGTGCGCAACCCGTGGTGAGCTTAACAGCGCATCGAGTTGTGGTAATTTGTTGAGCACATCGGATATAAAGGATTCAAACTCTTCCAGTACGTCCGCGGTGCAGTCAGCTTGCTGAGTCGCAGCGAGTAGGGAGGCAGCGTATACTTCCCCGATCGGTTTTTGTTCCGAATCGAGTACGGTCGTTTGTTTTGGAGGTTCGATTTCAGTCATAATTAGTTTTTCGACAGGCTATCAAGTGATTCTCGTACTAGCTTGCTATGATCTTCCGGATTTAGTTGGCGACCAACGATTTTACCGGCGAGGGCAACAGCCATGTCAGCAGATTGTTCAGCGACAGCTTGTAGCGCTGCGTTTTTCGCCAGTTCAATTTCGTTAATCGCACGGGCTTGTTCAGCTTTAGCAGCATCTGCGGCTTCGGCAACAATGCGATCTTTAGTTGCTTCAGCATCGCGTCGACCCTCGGCAACAATCTCATTAGCTTCTTGGGCGGCTGCGGCCAGTCGTGCTTCGTATTCTTCGAGTCGTTGTTGGGCTTCGTCCGCACTTCTGCGAGCGTCTTCGATAGCGCCGATGATTTTTTGTTCACGAGCATCGAGGCCGGCAATAATGGGCTTCCAGGCGGTGATTCTAAGTAGCACTATCATTAGAATGAAGACAACGAGCGTATAAATCGCGATGTCTTTTTTGAATTCTTCGGCTTTATCTAGGTTTGGTGATGCATTGCCATGGGAATTGTCATGCGGTGCATGACCTGCCGCGTCGTTATGGCTTTGGCCATGATCTGTTGGCTCATCAGGTCCATGTGATTCTTCGGAGGCATGTTCGTCATGCGCCGCTGCTTGCAGAGTGTTTGAAACTGTGAATAAAGAAAGAGTGAGTCCGGCACAAAGTGCGAGGCTCCATGCTTGCCAGCGTTTTAACTTCATCGTGTCCACGTGATTTCCTCAATTTTGAATCTACTGTTTCGGCAATGGCTGCTGAGAGTAGTTGATTTTGATTAAGTTTTATTTGATTTTACTATAAAGTGATAATTTGGTTTGTCGACATGCTAATACCTTAATGGTGATGCATCGCGGCACCGATAAAAAGTGCCGAAAGCAATGTAAAAACGTACGCTTGTAGGAAGGCAACAAATAGCTCGAGCAAACCAATGCATACCGCGCCAATAATGGTAATGGGTGCAATCAGGAAGAACAGATTTCCGGCTGCTAGGGTAGCCATGCCCATGATCGATAGCAGCACAATATGGCCGGCTACCATGTTGGCCAACAAACGTACAGCTAATACTCCATGTTTAATAAACAGTCCGACGATTTCGATGCTCCACAGCATGGGTTTAATGACCAGACCGATGGAGAAGCTCAACTCCATGCTAGGCAGCTGTGCAATCCAAAAACCAATTGGGCCATGCATAATGGAACCAGCGATCAATGAGGTCAGGAACACTGATAATGCTAGTGCAAAAGTGACACCAAACACGGCGGTTGGTGATCCTGCCCACGGCACTAAGCCAAACAGGTTGCAGCCAGTGATAAACAGGAACATTGTCCAGAAAATTGGTGTCAGCGCATCTGCTTTCTTATAGGTTAACGGTGCGTCACCATCGTGATGATCGTCGTCATCGTGCCCATGGTGAAAATCAGCATCACTTCCTATAGAAGGACGGGAGATTTCATCGCGAACAAACATCAGGAAAGTCTCGAGGAAATTATCAAATCGCCCACGAACGGGTTCGCCGGTTTTGATTTTTTTAGCTAGTCGTGAAAAGAGCACGAAAATAATGATGGCGACTGCTAACTCAATTACCATGAACTTGGAAATGGCGAAGCCAGATTCTGCTTCATGGAGGTTTCGCAGTTCAGCAAATGGTTGTGGGATTAGGATTTTGCCACTGATGTGATGGTTGTACCATTCTAGGCGTCCATCATATTGCCATTGTTGCGTGAATTCATCTGCTCGAGCGATTGCGCTTTTTTCCGCTTGCATGTGTACATCTTGCGGAATACTACCATATTCTTTGGCTGCAAAGAACACATCATAGGGCGCTCCATGGTTGCCGTCTTGGTGACTCCAAGATTCCCATTCTTGGACGGACTGTTTAGCAGATAACTTAGGTACAGGTTGGGCGTTAGCCATTTCTAACGCTTCGATGCGTTGAACATCGGGATCGAGCTTCAGCCAGACATTGGGGAATTCTGATGGTTTTGTCTTGTTGGATGGCAGCAGGAATTTGGGAACTTCAAAAAAGTAAGCGTCCTTAATATGCAGTATCGGGTTGGCCATCTGAGCTGCTTGCCTTTGTTGCTGTGCTTTGTTGTTTGAAGTTGGTGGGATGTATGAGGATTTATTGGGCTTGACTGGGCTTGTTCGCTTGCACAATTTTTAGTGCGAGTATGGTATCGACGATCAAGGCGATCAAATAATAAATCAGAGTGAACATCAGTATTTTGGCATCAGCGAGTTTCTCGACTGACTGGTGGAGAAATAATCCGCCACCGAAGGGAATGCTCATTCTAATCAGCATCCCCACCAATACTGCGTTGACTCCTTGTTTTGGTTGTTCCGAGTTTCGCACTAGGATGGCAGGAATGATTCCTATGATGGATCCGACCCAGCAAAGCAGGGCCGCGATCAACACCGCATTAAACCCAGCTTGTTGGTATTGTTTGTACCCAATCCACGCGATCAACGGAAATACCCCACCTAGAACAAGCGTAATGATTAAAAACGCTTTCCAAGGTTTAAACCTTGTTGTGGTAACCGATTCGTTGGTCACCGCGGTTTGATCATTTTGCTCAGTATCAACTTGGTCGCTCATTACTTATCGAGCTCCTGTTTTGTTGACTGCTGAGATTCTTGTTTTCGGGTCGACACCTTAGTGATTGTTAACAACTGGTAAAACCCCAATATGGGACCAATTATCCAACCGCTAATTCCCCACATGGATGTCTCAAAATGAGCGTCTAAATAACGACCTGCAATTCCTGGCAGGACCATCGTCAGGGAACAACTCATAATTCGTGACACCCACGTGTAGGCTTCCGCTAAGGGCGATCGCCGAGGAGTCGCTGGGTATTCTGGTTTCTTTATGGGATGTTTTGGATCAGTCACAGGACTTATTTCCGTTCACCTACCGTTGTTTCGTGATTCACCTATATAGTGAATCACTGTTGGTGATTCTATAAACGATAAAATAACGGTCGTTAGCGAAGAAACAAGTGTCAATTCACAAGCTACGTATCGTTAAAAATAATCTAGTTACGGATTTTACATTCCTTAAAGCTGATTAATTTATAATTAATCACCTCACAGGTCAACTAAGGTAGACCCGATAAAATAGATGTTTTCTGTAGTTTGTTTGCAAGGCGAATTTACCGAAATCTAGCAGCATTAACTGCTTGTCGTCTGGCGTTGACCAATGCCTGTCCAGAATGACTATTATTTTTCCAATATAATGACTTCGCTGGTAAATTGCAGGTCTTTGGGGCAGGTTCAGTCGCCAGTTTACAGCCAAATACAACCCCCTAGCGGGGGGTTAGCAAGTTGCCAATTTTCGAGTGTTCCATTACATTAAAATGCAGTTGAGTCTGGTTAGATAATCAAACTCTCAAGTAGACAGGTTCTTTGACGTGCGAGTCATGATGAAAATCGTTGATTAGCAGTTTGTTGAAAGCCAACGGCGAGACCAATTCTGATGGAACGGTATATTGGTTCGTTGGTTGTCTGCGAGTGATTGGTGGTCCACGATCACCGGTTGCACATTCTCATGGATGAATAGTCGTGCGTCTTTTGTGGTGACGTGCGGCGCAAAATCTCGTTGTCACTTTGGATCGCAAGTTTACGCAGTCGTAAACAGTGACCCACCCCACCAGTGACAATCCTTACTACCTTCCCGCCTCGAAACACAGGTTGTGTCCCCCGCTTTATTCTCTTGATGCTAGAGCCTCCGCTAGTGAATCACAGAATACCACTATGAAGGAATAACAAATTCATGTCTCGCACAGAACTAAAATCAAAGACGGTTAAAGAACTAGGTCAAAAAGCGAAAGTCTTAGGTATCACGGGTTATGCGTCGATGCGTAAACCGGCGTTAGTTACCGCTTTGGTCAATAAGTTGCGGGCTCTCAAGGCGGCTAAGACTCGAGCTAAGACTCGCATCAAGAATAAGCGTTCTGCTGTGAGGAGGACGAACGCAAACGTCTCAACTTCTCTGACAAATATAACAGCGATACCACTACGAGCCTTGGTAATGGCAACCGCGGAAAAAAAACGCTTAAAGGATTTGTCAAACGGCCCAGCATTTAGTCGCAACGGTGCAAGTAAACGGTTAACACGCGATCGTGTTGTCGTTTTGGTGAGAGATTCCTATTGGATTCAGGTGTGCTGGGAAATCAAATCGAAGAGTGTGGCTCGAGCCCAAGCAGCTTTGGCGCACCAGTGGCACGCGGCTCGGCCGATCATTCGTTTGTACGAAGTGCAGAACGACTCACAACAGGTGCATGGAACTCGTGTCCTGCGAGACATTGAAATTCATGGCGGCGTGACGAATTGGTATATCGATGTCGATCGAACTCCAACCCCTTACCAAGTTGAGATTGGCTATTTAGCGGACACGGGGGAATTCCACCCGTTGTGTCGCAGTAACGCCGTAACTCCACCGGCTCCAGGTTCCTGTGATGCGACTGACATGAATTGGGATGAAATTGCCAAGGACTACAAACGCATCTTTGCTCTCAGTGGTGGAGATACCGACGGGCAAGGCAACCAAGACCTAAAGGATTTGTTTGAACAGCGCTTGCAACGTCCGATGAGCAAGTCGGTTGTGATGAAGCACGGTTTGTCGGGGCAAGACGAAGACGATTCGAAATTGCACTTTGAAGTAGACTCCGAATTGATCGTTTATGGCAACGCTGAGCCTGATGCTACAGTTACGATGGCCGGTGAACCGGTGAAGCTAGCTAAAGATGGTAGTTTTACGATTCGCATGGACTTGCCTGACCGCCGCAAGGTTTTCCCGTTGGTCGCCCACGGCGCCGATGGTTTGCGAGAAAAGACCGTCGTCATTTCTATCGAACGCAATATCAAGATTCTCGAGCCCACCCTCAAAGACCGCATCGCCGCCTTGCGTGAACTCAGGAAAGGGTAGGCAGTGGCCGCCCGTTCAAACTCCAATACCCTCAATCGGTTTGCAATTCCCTGCCTGCAGTGCTAAAGTTGCGGATAGCCTCTTCCATGTTTGTGGGCTAGTGCTGATTTTTTGGGGAGCCGATACGAGAACCGCAGGGGACTGGTTTTTGATGACAGCCACGGGTCATGCCACGATTTGGTAATACTTGCTATTGCTAGGTTGCGGATCGCGCGTCCTGTTTTCCAAGTCCCCACCTTAAATTTGCGGGCTCTCACAAAACTCACTACCACGGCATTGCGGCGGAGGCTTTTTTTATGATCGGTGTTTCCTATGTCTCTTGCTGCGACCCAATTTGACTCCCTGTCGATTACTCAAATCTCCAAACATGCTCAAACCCTAGTACGATTCATTTCTCAATTTGAATCCTGCGCGGTCGCTTTGTCTGCCGGAGTTGATAGTAGCGTGGTTGCCAAAGCAGCTTTTCTCGCAGTCGGCGAGCGGGCGGTTGCAGTTACCGCTCAAAGTGCAAGTCTGGCCAGTGGCGAATTGCAGTCGGCTCAACAAACAGCAGCGTTAATTGGTATCCGTCACCTAGTTATTGAAACAGCGGAATTTGAAAACGCGGATTATTTGCGAAATGCAGCCGACAGGTGTTATCACTGCAAAACTGAACTCTATCAAAAGTTGCAATCCTTGGCTGCGGCTACAGCAGGATGCGTGCTGTTAAGCGGGACTAACCTAGACGATCTGGGTGATTATCGACCTGGACTTGTAGCAGGAGTTGAGCATCAAGTCGTAACTCCACTGGCGGATTGTCGGCTTGATAAAACAACGGTACGAGGTATCGCCAAGTTCTGGGACTTGCCAGTTTGGGATCGCCCGGCGAGTCCCTGTCTATCCAGCCGCATTGCGTATGGAGAAACGGTCACACCGGAGCGTCTCGCAATGGTAGACGCGGCAGAAATTTATCTCAGAGGTCGTGGATTTACCGACGTCCGCGTTCGTTATCATCGCGATGATTTAGCTCGCATAGAAGTAAGCGCTGAGCAGATTTCTGATCTGACGGGTGATTCTATGCGGCAAACGGTCGATACAAAACTTCGCTCACTGGGGTTTGCGCTTGTCACGATTGACCTGCGGGGTTTTCAATCGGGTAGCTTGAATCAGCTATTGCAGATTCAAACCTGAACAGCTGATTATTGATAGGTTGCGCCAGCGCGCTGCTCTGCAAATGTCTTGCGGAGATCCTCATCGAGACGATCGATGATTTCCATTTGAACTTTAAGATCGATTTGGTCAATGATTTCACTGAGCGAGACGAGTTCTTGGACTACCTTTTTAGGATCGTTCTGGCGATGATAAATATTGGCCAGTCCCGCTAAACCAAATCCACGGAAATGTTGTTCTTCAGGTCCCAAGAGAACAAGTTCTAGATAATAGGATTCGGCGAGTGCGTAATCTGCGGCGGTCAAATATAAGTCGCCTAGCCTTTGGTGAGCGCGTAGAGTGTAGTAATTGTTGTTGGGAGAATCCATCGGTGGGAAATACTCTTCAACACATTTGTAGGCTTCATCGGTGTTGAGGATCGACGCGTAATAATACTGTTGCTCAACCGTGTCATATTTCTCGATGGTGTTTGTAGGCTCGATGGGTAAGTCCAGTGGTGTTTCTTGATATCGCATACTGGCTAGTACCATGCCACCGACAAAGAAGATGACCGCTGCCAGCATCCACAAGCGATTCAAGGTAAACTGTCCAGTCTGTCGCGTGTGAGTTTTCATGAGGGCGTCAAGTTGTTGTGTTGCTTGGACTCGAGCATTCGCCAGCGACATGTTTTCCCAATCCCAGCGGTCGAGATCATCGGGCCAGCTATTGTCGATATCGGTGGCCGGTAGTTTTCGCAGCGATTCTTGTAAGTCAGTTGCTTTTTGAAAACGGTCAGCGGGATCTTTGGCTAGCAACTTCATGATGAGCGAGCTAAACGCTGCGGAAAGATCACTGCGATGTTCCTGAATCGCCACCGGTTCTCGTTTGAGGTGCTGCACGGCAACACTCAACGCAGTCTCACCTTGAAAAGGAGGATTTCCAGTGAGCATATGATAGGCTGTTACACCTAACGAATACATATCACTGCGAGGATCGACGGCTTTGCCTTCCGCTTGTTCTGGGCTCATGTACAGGGGCGTCCCCATCGTGATACCAATCTGAGTGGTTTGTACACCGTCAGCTTGATCGACAACTCGAGCTAATCCAAAATCAGCAACTTTGACTTCACCGGTTGGGGCGAGCATAATGTTTTCGGGTTTGATATCACGATGGATGATCCCTTGCTTGCCCGCTCGATTAAGCGCCGCGGCAACCTGTTGTAGAATATTGATTCCTAATCCACTTGAGACATTTCCGTTACGCTGCATGAACTGAGCGAGGTTTTGCCCAGCAACATATTCTTGGGCGATAAAGTGAATCCCCTGGATATTCCCGACTTCATATATTTGAACGATATTTGCGTGGACCAGAGACGCTGCAGCTTGGGCTTCCGTGTGAAATCTACGCACATAGGATTCTTGTTCAGCGAGATTGCTTTTGAGTACCTTAAAGGCAACTCGTCGTTTCAGCGATTGTTGTTCCGCTAAATAGACAACACTCATCCCACCATGTCCGAGGCGTCTGAGGATCTGATAGTCGCCCAGAGTTAGCCCGATGAGAGAGGCAGAATGCAGATTTTCGGATTCAGCAGTGGTCATAATGCGTTAGCAGTGATTCTTTTTCGCCGTTTGTAAGTACCGCTCCATTATATAAGAGTTGATACGGATTAGCGTACAGATTGTTCCATAAATTCGATATGTTGAATCATACTAGTCCACTTTTCGCTTCACCCTCGCAGTTAAGCTATATAGTGTGCTGCGGTTTGAATTGATGATACAAAGACTCAATAAAAACCGAGACTCTACCAATGAATTATTCCGCTAAACCGTTGCCCGGCCGGTCAACACGTTATTATCGTTGGGTCGTTTACACGTTGCTAGTTTCAGCCGGCCTTCACGTTTTAGGTGTGATCACTGCGCTCGGTGTGTTGCAGCCTGGGCTTGATGTGCAACGGCCTATATTGGATCGCGCTTATTACATCAGCAACAACGTTTTGTCTTGGCGGCTCGGTTGGCTAGTGTGGCAATGTACCGCGATTTCCAATCTTGCTGCGGCCATCGCCATTGTTTGTTATTTTCGTCACGCCTATCGCCAGCGAGTCTGTGGCACTCGCTGGCCGTATTACTGGTCACTGGCAGCACTGGTGTTTACGATATCAGCGATAATTCCAGAGCAGTGGGCTGAGTTTGCTCTGGTATCTGAATTTATCCAAACTGCGGATCTTGCAGTCACCACAGGCGACGCCAGCGAATACTTATTACAGGAATCACGTTGGCTTGTCATGACCACGACTTGTGGCGCCTGTGGCTATACGATGATGCAATTCGCTTGGATTTGCTGCGCGACAATCTATCATGGCCGGCCTCGAAAAATATGGTGGTTCTGGGGCCTCGGTTTGATCGATATTGTCTTCTTCACAATTTCCTATGTAGCGTGCTATTGGAGCTGCCAAGCGGCGCTGCAAGGCGGAGCGTATGTTGGATTCGAAACGGTATTTATTTTCAACGCGATTGCGTTTCCACTATTGATTTTGTGGATGTTGATGTTCATTGCCGTTGTGGGCAATCGCCATCATGCATAGCCGCCGATCATTTTCTTGAAGTTACTGATGGATTACTAGCCCAAAATGCCAGCAACGACTGCCCCGACTGCACAGAGGTGGAAGATGATTGTGCAGGCGCCGGCGACAATTCCAACGATCGCATGCGCTGAGCCTTTAATAACAGGGTTTTGCTTGCGAGCTTGTAGTCCCTTGATCCCGAGGTAGATACTTCCGATACCAGAGAAGGGGATGAAGAAGGAGAAGATGCCAAGGTAGTATGCGATAAGTGCATGTTTGTTTTTGTAGGGAATGAGTCCGCCGGTGGCGTCGCCTTGCATGTCTTGCACATATTGCGGCGTCACATAAGTTACTTGCTCAGCTTGGGGAGTAACATATGGATTTGCGTTGTCCGCTTCCGGTGTTGGATTTACGTTTAGCGGGTCATTTTCATTTGGTGTATTTGACATAAGTTGTCGCTCGCTAACAAAGATTATTGCCTGATTGTTTGCTGTAATTAGAAGCTGAAGAATGGGATTGGGATAAGTAAAGCATGTTGTTCCAGCAAGCTCCATTCACCATACCAAGATGTATACCGCGAAGCGAGTACTATCGAACCATAAGCAAACACGATGGGTATGAGGGTCAGGCGGCCTAACCAGATCGACAATCGCAGACGCGGCGTTTCACGGCGGTGGGCACGAGCGTAGGCCCAGCCCAAGAGGATGCGTGTCGGCCAAGCGAAGATGATGAAAACAACAGCTGGTAACATAACAACTTCTCGCGGTGTCAATTCGATTTTGACTAAATATACGGGCAACGCCAATAGCCACACGGAAACCATCGATATCCATAATGCCAGTGGCGCGCGTTGGTACATTGACCGAACAACGCCAATTTCTCTAAAAACGCCAAGCCGTTGTTCCACGGCGAAACGTGTTTGTAACATCGGTAGGTACAAAAAAATGATTGCGAGTGCAATATATCCGATCGTTCCGCAAACGACGTTGATGCCGCGGGGCAAAACCATCCCGCCAATACACAAGCCAATGGGAATAATGAGCCAACAGAACGTACCAATAAACCCCTGGAACCCTGCCACAAAAAGCGCACGCAAGGGAAATTGACTGACGAATTCCCAGAACCTGTCATGGGCGGCGACATAGATCTTACGATTTAATCCTTCTTTCAAAAATTTTACGGGCGCCGGCCAAATGAAATGTCGCAGTAATCCACCGCGGGCCCAAGCCCACAGGGTAACGAGGCTTGTAAGTGCAATTAGCAAGGCAGTCTGCCGACCGTATTGGGCAGCTCGTTCGCTGCCGGGCAGCATGATTGTGGCATCCACGTAGTAATTAGACATGAAATATGCGGGCAGCCAAATGAGGAATGTTCCGAGGATGACGCCGCCCGCTCGAGCAGCGGCTTGGATTCCCCAAAACCCTGCCCGAACCTTTTGGTGTTTCACAATCCGTCTGGAAATCTCTAGTAAATATCCGAGAGCTACGAATTGGACGATTGGCAATGATGCGGCGAGAGCGAGTGCTGTAACAAGGACAGCGACACCGAAGATCCAGAATACGCAGCGGTAAAACCCACGAAAAGGCGCAAATAATACATGGGTGATTTGCTTAACAACGTCCAGATGTTGTGTCGAATATTGCGTGTCCGCGACAACCGGCTTTACGCTGGTGGGAACTACCGGCTGCACCGGCGTTGGCACGACTGCCTCAACTGGAGTTGCTACAACCGTTGGTGGATCAGTTGGGGGGGTTGGTTCCAGATTATCGTGTTCGGTTTCAAGCATGATCAAAGGAGAAAAGATGATGGCGGATAAGCAGAAATGGTATGGGGCGTTTGTAATGCCGATTCTATAAATGTAGCAAAGTGCTAATGACGGATGATCTAGAAAAGAAAACTCATAACGCTATAATACATTATACAATTCACTTAGTGGAAAATTGGTATAAGTTGACGTACAAGGAAACTGTGAAAATGAAATGGCGGCCAATCATCTCGGTATTGATTTGCCTCGTCGCCCTCGGCGGCATTTCTAGCAGTCTGCTGTCAACAAGTCAAATAGGTTCGTCGGCGGATTGGCAAAAGCGGCCTCTTCGTCCTGATACCGGTGTCCTGAACGTCGTTGCGGCGGTCAATGGCGAGTTTATCGATTCATGGAAAAATGCCGATTTAGAAGCGGCCCCACCTGCTTCGGTGCTCGCTGTCATGCGTCGTGCTTCGCTCGCTCTGCATGGAACAGTTCCATCGCTGGAAGAAATTCGTGAGTTTGGCCCGTCAGAACAAATGGTTGATACTCTAGCTGCAGAAAACGACTTGCTGGATCGCTACATCCAATATTTATTAGCAGATCGTCGTTATGCGGATTATGTCAGTGAACGATTTGCCCGAGTGTTTGTTGGTGTGGACGCCGGACCCTTCTTGGTCTATCGCCGCCGCCGTTTTCAATTGTGGCTGAGTGACCAACTTTTTGCGAATCGACGATACGATAGTTTATGCCGAGAATTAATCAGCGGTACGGGCGTCTGGGTGAGTGATCCAGCTGTTAATTTTGTAACGGCAACGATTACTGATGACAATCAAGGTCGCCCTGATTTACCAAAATTGGCCGGGCGTACGAGTCGCGCATTCTTGGGGATGCGATTGGATTGTCTGCAGTGCCATGATGATGCACTGGGCACTATCGGCTTGAGCTTTGAGGGGATGTCGCGGGAGGCGTTGCAAACCGATTTTCATCAATTCGCAGCTTTTTATTCTCAAGCGAGCATTAGTCTAGGCGGCGTACAGGATGACTATCGCCACTATTCTTACACCTATTTGGGCGATGAAAAAGATAAAATAATCACGCCCAAAGTCCCTTTTCAATCTGACTTGACATTACCCGCAGGTTCACGTCGTGGGCAACTTGCTACTTGGATTACGGCCCGCCAAAACCGAGCATTTTCGCGGACAGCCGTGAACCGGGTGTGGGCGATTATTTTTGGTAAACCGTTGGTGGAACCCGTGGATGACATTCCGTTGTCGGGACCGTTTCCGCCAGGTCTAGAATTGTTGGCAACTGATTTTAGTGATCATGAGTATGATCTGAAACGACTGATCCAAATCATCACTCGCCTCGATGTCTTTCGTATCTCTAGTCGAGCAGCATTCGAGGTGACTTCACGACACGAGCAAGCTTGGACGGTTTTTCCTTTGGTGCGTTTGCGGCCGGAGCAGGTAGCTGGCGGCATTGGTCAAACCGCCAGGGTGCGGACGATTAATGCCGATGTTAGCTATTCGGTGCGGCAACAGCAGCAACAGGATATTTTGTCCTTTGTTAAGCGATACGGGGATACCGGAGAAGATGAGTTTGAGGATCGCGGCGGTACGATTACGCAACGACTGCTAATGATGAATGGCAATTTCGTAAAAGATCGAACACGCAGTTCCGATGGCTCAAATGCAGCCGCCCGGATTGCAGCGATTGCTGAAGATGACGAAGATGCCGTTCAAATCACGTATCTTTGCGTACTCACTCGGCTACCTTCAAAGACAGAGCGAGATCACTTTATATTAGCATTGCATGGGGTCTCGGCCGAACAACGCGAGCGGGTATTAGAAGATCTTTTTTGGACTTTAATTAATAGCACCGAGTTTTCTTGGAATCATTAATATTGCTCCTAGCAAAGAACATCCGTTTTAAACACGGAGAAAGAGAAGTACATCAATGGCTTGTCAATCACAGCAACATTGGAATCGCCGGACACTGTTAACCGCTGGTTTGCAGGCAGGTGTTACCGCAGCGGCTGCGACTAGTATGTCCTGGTTGACGCCGCTAGCCACGAAACTGGCACACGCTCAAGAACGTGCACCCGATTCGCAGGCACCCGCTAAAAGCGTGATCCTGTTGTGGATGCAGGGGGGGCCGAGTCAACGCGACACGTTTGATCCGAAGCCCCAAGCTAGCGAATTATATAGTGGAGGTGTAAAGTCTATTAAGACCTCGGCCCAGGATGTGAGAATTGCCGAGACGTTACCATTGATGGCCGACCAGATGCATCACTTAAGCTTAGTGCGTAGCGTTGTTAGTCGCGAAGGTGACCACGCCCGCGGTGTTTACAATGTGAAAACAGGTTTTCGTCCTGACCCGACATTGGTGCACCCTTCGATAGGAGCGGTTATGTGTCATCAGTTGACGGATGACTTAGAGATTCCGCGGCATATTTCCATGCTCACAACAAACACCCCCGCGCGGGGAGGTTACCTCGGTGATACGTTTGATGCGTTTCAAGTTGGCGACCCGCAGCAACCTGTGCCAGATGTTACGGCTCGCGTGGACACGGAACGCGACGAGAAACGCCGCTCCGACTTATTTTCCGTGGTTGAGAAGGAGTTTGCTCGCGGTCGCTTGCGGAACCTGGATGAGAAAAAAACGCTCCACCAACTGTCGATGAAAAGAGCGGTCCGCATGATGGCTTCAAAACAGCTCGAAGCTTTTTCATTGAAAGATGTACCGCAAACAAAAAAAGATCGCTTCGGAGACACTTCGTTCGGTCGCGCTTGTCTGGCTGCTACTCAATTGATTCAAGTGGGAGTGCGATGTGTGGAAATTACGCTTGGCGGTTGGGATAGCCATATAAATAATACCCCGGCCCAAGCGAGTCGCACAAAAATTATGGATGCGGCGATGTCTTCGATGCTCGCGGAGCTTGACGAAACCGGTTTGTTGGAAAGTACGATTGTGGTGTGGGGTGGTGAATTTGGTCGAACGCCTTGGCTCAACAGCACCAATGGCCGTGACCATTGGCCGCATGGATTCACTATCGCCCTGGGTGGTGGCGGGATCCAGGGGGGACGCGTAATAGGCGAAACAAACCCAGAGCCGGATCGCGATGCGAAAGATGAAACCGCCGATGTCGTGGATCCGCATGCAGTCGAAGATATTCACGCGACCGTTTATAAGGCACTCGGGATCGACTACGAACAGGAAATGATGACACCCGTTGGACGGCCGATGATTGTCGCTCAAGGCAATGCAATCAAAGAATTGTTTTAATGACAGTCGACGGGTGACCGATGATATAGGTATCTATCAAAGTGGCGAGTATTTATACTAAGGCCACTCGAAATGAACCGCGGTGATTCGCAAGCGTATTTAAAGAATGACAATTATGACCATCATGTTTCGCTGTTTGATGTGTGGAGAAAACCTCACGGTTGACGATGCGCAAAGTGGTGAGCAAACGGAATGTTCCAAGTGCGGTGCCGAAGTCTTGGTGCCGGCGGCATCTGCCAGTAGCAGTGCGCCCGTTATACGCCGTGGAGTTTCGGCGGTGGGGGTTCGTTCATCGTCCGCGAAGTCAGTGTTTCGCAATAAACGTAAAGCACAAAACCGCGCGGAAGCAGCCGGTGAAGAATTTGATGGAGGCGATTTTGAAGGCCGGTCGCTAGGGAAAGTGCTCATTGGTATTGTCGTCAGTGTAATTGTTATCTTC
>DTSG01000565.1 GCA_012965455.1 Planctomycetaceae bacterium
GTAAAACGACCAGACCGAGGGAAGGTGATCCGCCTAATCGCCGCCAAGGCCCCGACGAATGACTTTGTTGGCGCTTTTATATGGGAGCCCAAAAAGGCACGGCGAGTCAGATTTACATCTAACCCGCCGTGCACTACCTACGCCAAACAATGTTCGACGCGTATGTAAGCTCGATCGTGGCTCTTCGTTATTTGAAGTTTGTTTCGAGGATCTTCGGAATCTGTTGACCAAGTCGCGTTTTTGGCGCAACTGCTTGAGCTTCTAACAGTAACTTCTTAGCGCCTTCTTTGTCGCCCGCTTGGAAAAGCTTGTACGATTTCTGGTAAAGCTCTTTTTGCTTCGCTTCATTAATTGCGCCCTGACGCAATTCAGCATACTTGCCTTTCAAACCGGCAGTATCGTCAGCATCTAAGCTAATAATTTCGTCAATTGTATCACCATACAATGCAAGTGCTACAGCTGAATCAATTCCAGAGATCGCTTTCTCGAGCAACTTCGCTCGTTCAACGCCTTTTGCTTCACTTGCTTGAGCAAAGAATTCATCGCGTTGAGCCAAAACTTTGACTTTACCACGAGCATTCGCTACCCACTTGTCAGCTGGGTCGCCACTGTAACCAACTTGCTTGTGGTAAGGTTTGCCTTCAGCGTCTGCCAAAAATACGGTTGGTACGCCGGTGACTTTGTATTGTGCTGACAGCTTTTTGTACTGTTCTTGTTCAGCATCAGTTACCAATGATTTGTCACGGGGATTGTCGAGTACTAGCAAGATAAAATCTTTCGTGATTTCATTCTTGAAAGTATCCGTGCCCAATACATTTTTGTGTAAAGCCTTGCATGGGGGACACCAATCAGAACCGGTGAATTCCATCAAAATGCTTTTGCCTTCTTTAGCAGCTAGTTCTTTCGCTTCCGCAAAGCTACGAACCCAGCCTTCGTAGTGTTTATCGTCGGCTTGCACATTCGGCAACACGGATACTAACAATGCAACAACTGCAACGATCATCCCAATTTGTTTGTTTCGTTTCTTCATTATTTTAATTCCACATAAACAAGTGTTAAAAATCAGTTCTATATCCATACAACAATTTGCTTTGTCATCGGTTATCACCCGTCCTTATAACCGCAACAAACAAATATCAGATACTCTTATGTTATACCGCAGACACTGTCCGATGGCGACAGAACAGCAAAAAAAATATTGCCTATATCATAAAGATTTATCATTTTCATCCGAGATACCGTGTATTTATTGGGTCAAAATAAAACCCCCAACACTAACTACTTGAAACTGTAACAACGCAAATTTCAATTATTTGCGGTGTCGAATTCGATGCCCAGGATATTGTTCGGCTATTTCGACATGCGCGCCACTGGCAACAACCGCAACGCCGTTGACTAGCACATGCTCAATACCATCGCACGACTGCATCGGCTCGGAAAACGACGCATTGTCAGTAATCGTGGCCTCGTCAAACACGACAATATCAGCAGGACGACCAGTCGCTAAAACTCCTCGGTCTTCTAACCCAAAGGTTTCAGCGGATAGCGATGTCATTTTCCGAATCGCTTCTTCTAACGTGAATATTTTCGCGTCTCGCACCAAAGGGCCAAGCCAGCGCCCGGCGCTACCGTACGCTCGGGGGTGTACCTTGCCGTTGATCTGGTAGATTGCATCAGTCCCGATCATACAGCGAGGATGAGCAACAAATGGCTCAACCTCCTTGTCGTCCCCCTCGTCCATGACACACAGAACCGCTAATTGTTCATCCAGCAGGTAATCCAACAACGCGTCTGTCATATCCTTACCGGATTCATCCACAATCTGCTGCAGCGTCTTGCCCCAATCATCGATGCGTTCCCCGCTAGGAGACCAAGCGACTCTCACATGGTCCAAATCCAATCGATAAGCAGCGAACGCTGATTTGAACACTCGCCTAAACTCGGATTCACCAATCACCCCACAAGCTGCTAGCGGACCATACTTCCATGCTTCGTAAGGCAACAAGTAGTTGAGCATCGTGCTACCAGGCTGATAGGGATAAACATCAAACGTGGTCGGAATCCCTTCGTCGCAAGCATCGTCGATTAATTTGAATATTTGTTCCGGATCATAGGACGGCTGACACTTAAGGTGTGAAATGTGTACTGGAACTCCGGCTTGTCGACCAATCTCGATCGCTTCCTGAATCCCAGAAATCAGCGTCTTCTTGTACCGTATGTGCGTAACATACGGCGTCTGGGCCTCCGCCATGGGGCGACATGCATCAATAAGCTCTGCGGTAGAAGCAAAGCATTGCGCGATATAGTCCAAACCTGTGGATAACGCCACCGCGCCTGCTGCGAGACACTCGCAGACCAACTTTTGAATCCGTACCATCTGGGAGTCATCGATAGGCGTTTGGTCAAATCCGTTAACGAGTGTTCTCAGATTGGCATATGGAATCTGGGTGGCAACATTTTGGACACAATTCCCATCAAGCAGCGTCATGTAATCATCGAGGGATTCCCAACCTGTGTAATCTTGCATACGCAGCCCGTTGAGACTTCGCAAGTAAAAGAACCAGTCTCGCCAAGTGGTTTCATCCACGGGCGCATAGGAAATACCGTCAGACATCAAAACTTCCGTGGTGAACCCTTGCATCGTCTTAAAACTTTGCTGTTTGTCACGCCACACCCACCCGTCACTATGATTATGGACATCAATAAAACCGGGCGCTACGATCCGCTGCGTCGCGTCGATCACCTGCTGAGCAACTGCGTCCTGCAAATCACCGACTGCGGCAACACGACCATCCAACACGCCAACATCCGCGCGCTGCCGAGCAACCCCCGTACCATCGATCACATCGCCACCGCGAATCACTAAATCAAATTCCACCGCAATTATCCTTTTCTACACTACCACGTATTAAGCGGATGTTTTTTAGCAATATCCCCGATCGGTCCACCACCAGAGTCGCGCATTACGAATAAAGCGCGTGCATGACCTCGCCATTGTTCAAACGAATAGGGCGCTGTAATTGGTCCCGCATTTCGCTTTCCAGCGAAATCCCTAAGGTGCGATAGATTGTCGCGCCTATGTCATTGGGATGATAAGGCTTTGTCTCAGGGTGACCCGCCTGACGATCTGATTTACCAATCACTTGTCCCCCACGCACTCCACCGCCAATAAACAAACCACTGTATCCCCACGCCCAATGATCGCGACCTGGGTTCTTATTGATCGTCGGCGTCCGCCCAAATTCACCCACAACCACAACCAAAACATCATCCAACATATTGCGGTCAACTAAATCATCTATCAACGCCGACACTCCGCCGTCAATGCCCGGCAACAATTTTGTCTTCTGTCGCGGAAAATTATCCGAGTGTGTATCCCACGACTGCACGATCCCCATATTGCATTGCACATAGGGAACTCCGTATTCGACCAAACGCCGAGCCAATAAAATCGTTTGCCCATACTCATTGCGCCCGTACCGATCACGAACACCACTATCTTCAGCCTCAATATCGAAGGCTTTGGCGATATTGGGTGACGTCAACATGCTGTAGGCTTCCTGCTGCTGACTCGTAAACTGAATTCCTTTGGCAAATTGATCCAAACTACGCTGCTGCGCGTTCATCGTCTCCAATATATCAAAACGATTCGACAAGCGACTCGTCGTCATGCCCTCGAGCAACTGGACACCATGCACCTTAAAGTTCTTGTCATTCGGATTAGAGCTGACCTGCCACGGATCGAACTTTGGCCCGAGGAAACCGGCATGCTGTCCCGGCCACGTCAAAGACCCCTCGATCAACGGCCGCGGAACCGTGACTTGGCACGGCATCCCATTGAGTGTCGGATTGAACAACCGCAAACCGCCACCGTAACAGGGACGATCCAATCGTGACAGCTCTTTATCTTCATTGGCATCACCGCGGAACACTTGTGGCTCACCGGTTAACGTATTATGCGTACCCGAAAGATGTCGATTATCACTGTGGCGTAGCGACCGTACGACAGCGATCTTATCCGTCCGCGATGCTAGCTTTGGCAAGTGCTCCGAAAACAGCACCCCCGGAATTTTCGTCTGGATTGTCGAGAACTCTCCGCGCACATTGTCAGGAGCGTCTGGCTTGGGATCAAATGTATCAAGCTGACTGCCACCGCCCGTTTGAAAAACCAAAATGACCGATTTTCCATTACGTTTACTCTCGGTCGCTTTTAACAACCCAGGCAGCGACATACCGAGAAAGCTGGAACAACCGATCTGCAATAAATCACGACGATCTAATCTAGCCGCATTTCGCATTTGGTTTTGTTTCGCGATCATAGATGAATTATTCACGTGCTCCCGCTACCGTCGACGTCATCACACACGTCAAACCCTTCCTAAACGAACACCAACATCCAACAATAAACAATAACATTTATTGGTCCCACAGTGGAATTATACTCTATCAACGATTAAAATCGAAGTTCAACTGCCACTTACTCCCCCCTCAAACATACGGATTCGCGCACTATGAATACTCGATTCTCTACATTCACTTGTTGCTTCGCTATATTTTTTCTCACCATTTCGGTACAGGCTGAAACGTCGGTACCCTCGATCATCGGTGAGAACATGGTACTGCAACGTAATCAACCAATCGTCATTTGGGGCTGGGACGATGCTCAACAAAAAGTCGACGTCTCTGTTGCTGGGCATTCCGCCCAAGCAACCACCGATAGTGATGGACAATGGATTGTGTCACTCGACAAACTCGCTGCCGGCGGTCCACATACGATCACTATCAAAGGTAGCAGCGTCATATCACTACAGAACGTACTTGTCGGTGAGGTTTGGCTTTGCTCTGGGCAGTCTAACATGGAATGGGTAGTGCAGAATTCTAACAATCCTCAACAGGAAATAGCCAATGGTACACATCCTCTCATCCGTCACATTAAATTTCCCCACCGTCCATCAGCAAAGCCCGAAGACAATATCCCCTCGGGCGGTTGGCAAGAATCTGAACCGAAAACAGTCGGTGCCTTTACAGCGGTTGGTTACTTTTTTGCTCGCCACCTCCAAGCTGAACTTGATATCCCCATCGGTCTGATCGGCTCAAACTGGGGTGGAACTCGTATTGAACCGTGGACCTCGCCATCCGGATTCAAGTCCGTCCCCGCGTTGAAATCGATCGCTGACAATCTCGAAAATTTCCCGGTAGTAAATTCCAAAGGGCAAGTCAATCACCAATCGGCACTCGCCCTGTACAACGGCATGATCCATAATTTCCGCCATTTCAATTTCCAAGGTGCTATTTGGTACCAAGGCGAGTCCAACCGTGGCGATGGGATGATGTATTACGAGAAGAAGAAGGCGTTAGTCAATGGCTGGCGTGACGTCTTTTCAAATCCCGACATGCCTTTCCTGTTCGTGCAACTCGCACCTTACACCTATGGCGGTAGCGTCACGGCACTTCCGGAAATTTGGGAAGCACAAACTGCTGTTCTACAAATCAAGAACACTGGCATGGCCGTCACCGTCGACATTGGCAATATCAAAGACATCCACCCACGTAACAAACAGGACGTGGGCAAGCGATTAGCATTATGGGCTTTGGCTAACACGTATGGACAAAAAGACCTTGTCTATTCTGGGCCACTGTACAAATCACACAAAACTGATGGTGATAAAATCACCATCAGTTTTAACCACGTCGGCGCGGGACTAACCGCTCGCGACGGTAAGTCGCTTTCCCACTTCCAAGTTGCAGGAGCTGACAAAGCCTTTGTTGCCGCAACGGCCGTTGTTGCTGGAGACACAGTCGTTGTATCGGCTCCCAACGTGAAAGCTCCTGTGGCAGTCCGATATGCTTGGCATCAACTTGCAGAGCCTAATCTGTCAAACAAAAACGGTCTGCCCGCTTCGCCATTTAGAACTGACAAGTGGAAATAGTCACTACTGATGCGATGCCGCTTGTTAATCAGTGTTAATCCGTATTCATTCGTGGCCGTTTTTCCAGCACGTATAAGTTTTGCAATTTACCAGTAGCCAAACTGCGCCACTGGCGGACGGCAACAATGTCCCAGCCCGCGCGGCCTCTGTGAGCTAGTGCTTTCGTAGCATGACCGCGCCAACTACGTGTCTCATCACCCGGTCTTTGTAGGCTATTGTAATCCTCCTCTGTTCGTAGCCAGCCGTTAAGGTCCGCGCCCAAATCGATATCGCGAGCTTCCACTCCCGGTCTACTGAGCCACTGTGTCATTTGAGCCGCTCGCTGACCATTGAAAACTAGCCAGTCGTGAGTAAAGGCAACACTGATAAACCCTAGCAGCAACAACACGAGCCATAAAATCGTCGCTGTTGGCCGACGCAAATGAACACCTTTTCGCAACACGTCACTGGTCACCACCCATAACAAAACTGGGACAAACAAAACGAGCCAATACCGATCCACAATATTGGTGACCATGGTAATCATGAACACTGTTTCCACCCCCATCAGCACGATCAATCCAAACCGCCAATGCTGCACGTCACGGGGAACTTCAAATCGTTGGCCACTGGGCGATTTCACTGTCGCACAGGCCACAATACAGGCAACGGACAAAATCGACAAAACCGTGATCACTTGCCATACCAGTGGTGTCCACTTTACATCGCCCAAGTAACTCCAACTTCCATCCGCATGTGGCAAATCCGCGAACAACACGGGACCAAAATGTGCATTCTGC
>DTSG01000566.1 GCA_012965455.1 Planctomycetaceae bacterium
AAACCATTGCCAATGCACTTCGAGCTCACGGTGAAATCCCAGGACCAACCATGACGGGAATTGTTGACGACACTCAATGACAACTGCTAGTCCAACGACTTTATTAGACTCACTTTCAGCACTCAATGACATCGCTCGACTTCGAGTGTTGCGGCTTTTATCGCAGCAAGAATTAAGTGTAGGGGAAATTGCTGACATTCTTCAACTGCCTCAATCCACTGTCTCAAGGCATCTTAAAATTTTGCTTGAAACTAAATTTGTCGCACGTAGGACTGTGGGAACAACTGGACTCTATAGAGTTTCGGATTCCATGCCAAGCGGAGCGTCGGATCTATGGGGCATTGCAGAAGAGAATCTCACCGAACTCCCCAATACGGAAGAAGACTACGCTCGCCTCGAATCAGCACTTTCACAGCGGCAAAGCGATAGCAAGAACTTTTTTAAAAATATAAGTGGCGAATGGGAGTCCATGCGAAGCGATTTATTTGGGTCTCACTTTACCTCCATAGCGTTACTTTCGTTACTTGATCCTTCGCTTTCGATTCTTGATATTGGGTGTGGAATTGGAAATGCAAGTTCTCTTATCGCACCGTTTGTTGCAGAGGTTGTTGGGGTAGATCGAGAGACGGCAATGCTCAGTGAAGCTAAGCAGCGCCCGGGTCTTGCTACGAACGTTAAGTTCGTCCAAGGAGATGCTATAAAACTACCAATGGAGGATGGTCGCTTTGATGTTGCAATGTTTTGCCTTGTACTTCACCATATAGAGGATACCAAGTCGGCAATTTGTGAAGCAGCAAGAGTCACGAAACACGGTGGACGTGTTTTGATCATTGACATGCAAGAACATCTCCACGACGAGTATAAACACACAATGGGACACGTTCGCCTGGGTTATTCCGAAAGCGATATAGAATCACTCGCAAGCGAGGCGGGGTTAACACTCCTAAAATATCACCGTCTACGACCAGATACTGGTGCAAGCGGACCCTCGCTGTTTGCGGCCTTGTTTGGATAACTACACTCGTTGTAATTTCCAAAACTTTTTATCGCCGTAGAGCCGCTTGGGCGCCGAGGAATTCAATGTATTATTTCTTATCTCCGCAATTCTGCGGCTCTGCGGCAAATCCTACTCGCTTGGGAACTGCTACCTACAAGCACATTGCAAATACACAAACACTACACAACTCGGGGAAACAAAGCGACCTTGCTTACGGTAGTTCCTGGCCGCAAGCCACCCCACTGTGTTAACGCTTGTAGATCATTGCCGCACAACTCCGTGTGAATTGCTTCATGAAACTCTTTTGTTTTGTTGGGAATTACTGGCGAAAGTAAGACCATTGCAATTCGCAGTGTTTCGACTCATCTTTTGCAAGTTTAAATGGTGCGGTTTCATTTATAAACAAATCAACATCACGAATTAATCCCATCGCCCCTTCGGTTGCTGTGCTTAATGAGAAAGATTCCATAGCTTCCAACCAATTCCCAACCGCACTGGAGCATTTTGTTGGCCAATCAAAACCTGCAGTCTCTATCCGGACATTGCCATCTAATTCAGAAGGAACATCGCCGTCAAAATATTTGTTCATCATCGCGGTCACTCGGCTAGTAGAGTTTCCAACTGTATTTACAAGGTGTGCGTTGTAGATGTCGTGGAATTTTTCTGCAGTGAAATCGGAATCGGTCGCGCTGAGAGGACCCTGGGTCACAATGTAGTATCGCCATGCGTCCATGCCGTATCGTTCTACGAACGACTCTATCGTCTCAAGATCGACAGAGTTTCCCAGCGACTTGG
>DTSG01000567.1 GCA_012965455.1 Planctomycetaceae bacterium
GCAATGGAATACGATGTCTTGCTAAATATGCTTACGAGCATGGAATTTGTCGTCGAGAAACCTTGCGAGTTGAAACTGGGTGTGGCGTGTTGTCGTTGAAGTTACGCGTGCAAGGCGACGAAGTGTTAGATGTTCGAGTTGATATGGGAATCCCACGACTACAGCCCAATGAAATTCCGACGACGCTAGCGGGCGAACAAATTGTACTGCAGCCATTTTTAATTGGCGACCACTCATTGGCCGTGACATGTGTATCGATGGGTAATCCCCATGCCGTTATTTTTGTGGAGGATGCGAGCGACGAATTGGTGTTGGGCGTGGGACCGTTGATCGAAACAGATCCGCGGTTCCCGCAACGCATCAACGTCGAGTTTGTGGAAGTCATCTCTGCTACGGAAGTTCGTCAACGCACGTGGGAACGTGGATCCGGGGAGACGTGGGCCTGTGGGACCGGCGCCAGTGCTGTTTGTGTTGCTGGGGTTCTGACAGGCAAAACTCAGCGGCAGATCAAGGTTCATTTAATTGGTGGTGACCTCGATTTATGCTGGGATGAAAGTTCCAATCATGTTTTCATGACAGGCGCGGCGACGGAAGTGTTTTCAGGGGATTGGACGATTTGAAGCTGATTCGGCATTGTGGTAATTATGCGGCAGTAAGTCATTGAGAGTCTAGCAGGATACAAGAGAACCAGTAGATGAAATTCCAAGCACCATGGATTATGCGACTTGGCGGATTCGGCATCAGCTGCGCGATACGGAGCTGGATGGGGACGATGGACTATCGCAAAGTCTGTGAAGATTCGGCCGCCGATCCTATTTCGCCTGATTTCAGTGGCCCGATGATTTACGTGTTTTGGCATGAATACATCGCCATCCCGTTTTATTTACGAGGTCGTTGTAATATTTTCATGCTCTTGAGCCGTCATCGAGATGCGGAGTGGCTCTCGTATGCAGCGCGATATATGGGATTTGGTACGGTGCGCGCCTCGTCTTCTCGAGGCAGCGTCGCAGGACTCAGGGAACTGTTGCGTTTGGGGAAAACGACAAACTTGGTGATCACGCCCGATGGTCCGCGAGGCCCGCGGCGGACGTTGGCACAAGGGTGCATTTACTTGTCATCTCGTTTGCAAATTCCATTGGTTTGCGTCGGTTTTGGTTGTGATCGTCCATGGCGAGTAACAAAGGCATGGGACCAATCAGTTATCGCTCGTCCTTTTTCACGTGTGCGGATGGTTATGAGTCGCCCAATTCAGATTCCGGCTGACTTAAATCGATGTGAGATTGAGCAACATCGGATCGATGTGCAAGAGATATTGGAGTCGCGCACGCAAATTGCCCAGCGCTGGGCGCAATCCAAAATGCGTTTATGCGATGAGTTGCCATTGGCGAAAACCCCGGCGCCGTTGAGAATTCTCGACGAGCGAGGTTGACCGCGCCGTAATTCTTTGGCTACTGGTCGAACAAACCATCGCTGTACATGAACATAAGTGTTTATCACTGCGTTGACACGCGGTGGTACGCTGTGCCAAGGTAGACCATTGTCGCGCGACACTGCACCGGTTAAAAATAGAGCTATGGAAGAGGAAGAATTACCATTATTTGCAGCGACATCAGGTTCTAGCAATCCAGCTAGTGAACCAGCGGCGGAGCAACCCGACGTGCTTAGCGTGAGCGAGCTCAATTCACTAGCGAAGGATGTTTTAGGAGAGCGTTTTGCCCGAGTTTGGGTGGCAGGTGAGGTGTCGGATCTTTCACGCCCCGCTTCTGGACATCTATATTTTTCTCTCAAGG
>DTSG01000568.1 GCA_012965455.1 Planctomycetaceae bacterium
AAAATGGTGTTCCCCGGATCACTAACCAATACAATCGCTCCGATAATAGGGAACTTGCTATGCTCATCGTAAAACCAGTTCATGTTGGGACGAGCAACTGCCGTTTGTTGTTTGTAATCCTGTAGCGACATGCGCCGACAAGAGCACAAGGACCGCTTGCAAAAGGCTATACTGAAACACGAGAAATGTTAGACGCCACTCTCTACTACACGCTACGAAAGGCTCAACCCTTGCGCAAACCAATTCGACTGCCCACCCTTGTTATGCATTTTATCATCCTAGCCTGTGTCAGCGTCGGTTCCGTGTCCGCTTTTCAAGAAACTCATGTCGTTGTATCACCTCGCGCCGCACGGATACATAATGCCACCTTTGTCTTTGATGGCCATAACGATCTGCCCTACACCCTTAAGAAGGTCGCCTCGTCGTCTTTCGTAACGATGGATATTGCCAAACCACAACCATCCATTCATACCGACATACCGCGCCTTCTCCAAGGCAATGTTGGAGCACAATACTGGTCCGTGTATGTACCAGCTGCTACTGCCTACCGCGGTGCGGCATTGCTAGAGACGCTAGAACAAATTCAAATAGTACACGCCATGATTAAGAAATACCCCGAGACGTTTGCGGCAATATCAAGTTATCAAGATATTGTACGCGCTCGCCGACAAGGTAAAATTGCGTCACTCATTGGCATCGAAGGCGGACATTCAATAGAAGACTCCGTCGGAAACCTACACCGTTTGTTTGATCTGGGTGCACGCTACATGACACTGACCCACTCAGACACTCTTAAATGGGCAGATTCCGCGACGGACGATCCTAAACATCAAGGGCTGAATGCTTTCGGTGAGGAAATTGTGCGGCAAATGAATTCACTGGGTATGATCGTTGACCTATCACATGTTTCCGAATCCACGATGCATGATGCACTTGATATAACTAAAGCTCCTATTATGTTTTCTCACTCGTCTGCTCGCAGTGTAGCGGATCACGTTCGCAATGTTCCCGACACAGTGCTTGAGCGGATGCCAAGCAACGGAGGCATTGTCATGGTCAATTTCTTTTCCGGTTTCGTCGACCCAGAAGCAGCTAAGATTATGTCCACCATGTTTGACGTTTCCCGCGAGTTACGGCAAAAATATTCGGACGATGATGAATTTGATGCGGCTGTTAAACGCTGGCGAACTGCTAACCCCTATCCGCGTGGAACAATCTACGATGTTGTCGACCACATCGACCATATCGTCAATATTGCTGGCATTGACCATGTTGGTATTGGGTCTGATTTCGACGGCGTTTCAAAATTGCCGGTGGGACTTGAAGACGTATCAACCTATCCTCGCATTACGCAGATATTGCTTGATCGTGAGTATTCCAAACGTGATATTGATAAAATAATGAGTGGCAATATGATGCGAGTGATCCGTCAAGTTGAACGAGTCGCCGCCCGACGATAACCTGAATTTCAACAGTTCGCCCATTGTATTTTAAGGTTTGACTACAATCTCCTTTCTCAGTTTGGATACTTGATTTTGAACAGATTACTCATCCTAATGTTATTAATTTCTCCGTTCTCCATGTCGATGGATACAGCGATGGCTCAAAACAACGACCGTAACTATTCATTAGTGATTCATGGCGGCGCTGGCAGCGCGACTAAAGATATGGAAGTCATAGCAGCACGCGAAGCGGTGCTTGGCGAAGCCCTCGATAAGGGCTCATCCATATTGAGTAGCGGCGGCACTAGCCTCGATGCTGTGGAAACAGTCATCCGAATCCTCGAAG
>DTSG01000569.1 GCA_012965455.1 Planctomycetaceae bacterium
TCTGCGATAAAAAATAATAATCCTGAAATTTTTGCGCCTATCTATGACAACGTCCTACCGCTATTGTCAGCAGAGCAGGTCGCTCGGTATGAGGAGATCGTGGAGAAAGTTCGTTCTGGTGCAATCACGATTCCAGACGAGACAGCCGGTGATTACCCAATTGGTGCGATAGATTCTGGTGGAGCGGTTGATCTAGCGGCGATCGGTTGTATGTAGGTTCCTAGCAAGCCGAATTCACAATGGTAGAAAATTCCTGACGGAAGGGGAGTGTGAGTAGTTATGAAAACTTCAATGCAGTGCTATATAGCGAATAGAGAAGAACTTGTTCTTCCGTCAGGGGTGCCCGGGTACGACGATGCTTTTGACAGATGGCTGGATCCTGATAAAACTGCGGTTGTCGAAATCGATATGCACCGCGGACATGTGGGGCCCGATGATCGCTTGACATTATCGTGCCCCCGTGCTCGGGTAAGGATTCCGGCTCACAATCGTTTCCAAGCGGAGTGCCGAAAGGTTGGCATCCCCATCATCCATATCCAGCATTGGCAGCGATATGGCGGGATTGACGATCTCAATAGTAAGAAACACAACCGGCAGGCGAATTGGCGGATGCTGTATCACTTGCATTTTGAAGAAAATGAACTGATGGATGAGCATTCATGGGAAGGTACAAAATGGTTGGATCTCATGACGGAAGAGGTTGAGGGCGACTACTACGTTCGGACGAAGAAAAGACTTTCGGCTTTTTACCCAACCGATCTCGAGTTCCTTTTACACAATATGGATATTGAGAATGTCGTGATTACAGGCGTGATGACCGATGCATGCTGTCTGTCAACTGCATTTGATGCGGCAAACCGAGATTTTCGAGTAATCATGCCGCGGGACGTAGTGGGTGGATATACTGAAGAATTTGAAAACGCTGCACTACAAATAGTTTCCATGCACCTTGGACTTGTCGTGGATGCCCCAACTCTTCTCGCTGAATATTTCGCGAGAAAAGACATGTCGTTACCTGGCGACTTATCTGGGATTAACGATATTAACGAGGTTTGCGAAGCGATAGATTGATCAGGGTAGTTGTCGGTTTGGTCTTGTGAAGAATTTGCGTAACTAATGCAATAAATTCACAGTGACAGCTGGGCGATCCCGCAAATATATATAGTTTTGCTCGTCGCAGTCTGCGGGCAATGTCCGATTAGTTTAGTCGCGGCTTCCTCGGCTGCAGAAAGAGCATTTAGGGTGACTTATAACTCGTTTGATTTTTTTGCCTGCGAGCAGGTAATTAGCTCAGGCGAATGGCAAAGACCGAGAGGAGGCAAGAAAAGATGGCAAAAATAAATGGAAAAACAGAGGTGTGGCCTGGGAATATCCCGAACCCGAAGATGCCCTACGCTCCTGCTGTAAAGGCGGGAAATTGGGTCTTCGTCGCGGGGCAAATAGCTTCTGATTTTAAGACGGGGTTAGCGCCAGAAGCCCGAGTAAATTCAAATTTACCATTTAATGATGACCCGCTCACCCTCCAATCTCGATATGTGATGGAAAACATAGGAAAAACACTGGAGGCTGCTGGCACCTCTTATGATGACGTCATGCGAATTTTTCAATGGTTTCCCGGTCCTGATGATTGGGAGTTAGGGACATCGTGGTCTGGCGTAAACATTACCCGCTATCTCGAAGAGCGAAACAAGTTCATCCTAGATAAGCGACCCGCAAGCACGGGGATGGGTATCAGAGAGCTTTTGGTAAAAGACACAATTCTCGAAGTAAACTTGATTGCGAT
>DTSG01000570.1 GCA_012965455.1 Planctomycetaceae bacterium
ATTGTGTGCTGGGAGATTGTGTGCTGGGAGATTGTGTGCTGGGAGATTGTGTGCTGGGAGATTGTGTGCTGGGAGATTCAGTGTTAGTACAGCCAACCATGAGAACGGTCACAGCAAATATTTTAGGAAGCGAAAGGAGGAGTTGTTGGATCGGGATGTTTTGCACTGAATTGGCTTTCTAGAGGTTAATTTTTCGTTGATAACATTCGGCTGAAGGGGTGGCCAACATTTATTTCCTTTTGATTTGCCGTTGTTTTACTTCTATACGGGCGAGCAGACGCATTATTGCATATATTAGATAGAAATATGACACAAACTTATATGACAACAAGTTAGATTTAGGGCACATTCATGATACTGCTACGTGATTTCTGTAAAATAGCTTCGCTTGCTGCGATTTTATCAATCGGCCCATCGCTATTACTTCAAGCTAAAGAAAAGCTCAATGTAGTTTACATCATGGCCGATGAATTGGGGTATTTTGAGACTTCCTACATGGGAAGCAAAACGATCACGACGCCGCGCATCGACGACTTGGCCAAACGCGGAGTGTGGTTTACTCAGGGGCTAGCCGGCTCAGCAGTTTGTGCACCCACTCGTTGTTGTTTCTTAACCGGAAAGCACTCTGGGCACACGTCCGTTCGCGTCAATGGCGGTGGTACCCCATTGCGGAGCGATGAAGAGACGATAGGAAGCATGCTTAAACGGAGAGGGTATGCCACGGGAGGATTTGGCAAGTGGGGATGTGGTGGTCGCGGTTCCACCGGTGTACCGGAAGACCACGGGTTTGATCTGTTTGTCGGATATTATGACCAAGTGCATGCTCATAGTTATTATCCACCGTATATCATCGAGAACAGCCGCGAGTTGAAACTAGCGGGAAACCTTGGTGGCAGCCAGGGTGAAACGTATTCGCATTACGTTATCGTTGATCGTGCCAAACAGTTTATTCGAGATCATCAAGATGAGCCGTTTTTCTGTTATCTTCCGATCACGCCACCGCATGGTATTTTTGACATTCCGGATGAAGATGCAGCTTGGGAAATCTATAAAGACAAACCGTGGCCTGAACCCGCGCGTCGTTACGCAGCGATGGTCACCATGGTGGATCGACAAGTTGGTGAGATCGTTGATCTGCTTGAGGAACTTGGTCTAGCGGAAAACACCATTGTGTTTTTCAGTGGTGACAACGGTGGCAACGATTATTTCAAGTCAAAAGAATACCCCCGCGGTCGGCACGGAGCCAATGTTCATCCGGAAACAGGAGCAGAGTTTAGAGGGACTAAAGGAACGCTCTATGAAGGTGGTTTGCGGATACCAGCACTTGCGTATTGTCCTGGTCGTATTGAGGGTGGCCGAGTCAGTGATCATCTGTGGTACTTTGCTGACGTGATGCCCACGATTGCTGATATAACGGGAGCCAAAGCTCCTGGGGGAATTGATGGGATTTCTTTCTGGAATGAACTGCAGGGAACTAGTGCTCGTGGCGGTGCCAGTAAAAAGCAAGAGGAGCATGCTTATCTGTATTGGGAGATTGGCGGACAGAAGGCTGTGAGGCTGCAACACATGAAAGCTATTCAACCAGGATCAAAACGAGATTGGGAGTTATATGACCTATCCAAAGACATCAGCGAATCCAACAACATTGCTGCTGATCTTCCGTCCGTACTAAAAGCGATGCTGGTCCTCGCGGATGAAGCCCACTCACCAGCGGTGGAAGGAACCTTCAGTGATACCACTTTGCACGAAAAAGATCGACGAGCCAAATACGGATCGACTCGGCCTGCCCCGACGCTGGGAAAGGTAACGCAGTTTGACCAAACAGGATTGGTCCCGCAGAAAGAATGCAAAATTGCCTCGGTTTCTAGTGAAAGCAGCGCGGGTAGTCGACTGGCGAAGTTTACCCTCGATGGGAACTCACGTACTCATTGGCATACTGAGTATCTTCCTGAAATCCAGCAGCATCCGCATAACGTTATTATCGACTTAGGTCGCAATCGTGAAGTCACCGGGTTTCGTTATTTGTCTCGACAGGACGGTGGATTCAATGGTGGCATTGCTAAATATGAAATTTATGTGAGCACTGATGGTAAAGATTTTGGCAAGCCAGTTGCGGTCGGCGATTTTGCACGAAAGCGTGTCAATCAACAGATTGTATTTTCGCCGCAACAAGCTCGGTACGTGAAGCTCCTCGTCCTCACTGAAGTCAACGGTGGACCATGGGCTTCGGCAGCTGAATTAGGAGTTATTGGAAAGTGATCAATATGGAAACGATGCGGCAGATGGTTAGTAGCATATTATGCACATGGTTGATTGTGTTTTTCGCAGTCGACGCTGTTGATGCGGTCGACACTCTTGGAACGGTTGCCTGCGAAGGACGGTATAAGCACCACTTGCAAGGCGTTTGTCGCGACGGGCAGGGAAGTTTGTATTGGTCCTTTACAACCGCGCTCGTCAAATCCGATGCGGAGGGCAGGGTTGTCAAAAAAATTGACGTGGCGAGTCACCATGGGGATTTGTGTCATGTAGCGGGTCGGATATATGTTGCGGTTAATTACGGCCAGTTTAATGATCCCGCAGGTAACGCCAGTAATGAAGTTATTGTTTATGACGCTCGGACGTTAGTAGAGACCGATCGCTATAAAACTCCTGAAGTAAAGCATGGTGCTGGTGGGATCGCATTTCATGATGGGAAATTCTTAGTCGTGGGAGGCTTGCCTGATGGTGTGCAAGAAAACTACTTGTACGAATACGACATGAAGTTTGTGTATAAAAAACGACATGTAATTGACAGCGGTTGGACAAGATTGGGGATTCAGGCAGCGACATTTGCCGATGGGAAATGGTGGTTTGGCTGTTACGGAAACACGTTGCTAAAAGTATCAGTGGATTATGAAGTGCTAGGGCGTTATCAGTTTGATTGCGGCTTCGGAATTGAGCAGGCACCTGGTGGTGGGTTGTTAACGGCCAGTGGTGTTTGTAGTGGTGACGCTGGCTGCAGCGGCGCGATTGACCACCGACTGACGCAATCGATGATTGGCAAACAGGTAGTTCAACCGTTAACTCGTATTGGTTTTGGATCGTGCATCAAACAACAGAATCCAGCACCGTTGTTTTCTGATATTCTAAAATATGACCCAGAACTGTTTCTTTACATCGGTGACAATATCTATGGCGATAGCGAGGATATGGCCGTATTGCGAGCAAAATACAAAGTGTTAGGAGAAAAGGCAGGGTTTCGTAAACTACAAGAATCTGCTGTCGTCTTGGCAACATGGGATGACCACGACTATGGCGTGAATGATGGCGGAGCAGGATATAAACAGCGGGTGGCATCGCAACAATTGTTTTCACAATTTTGGAATGATGTTCCGGACTCGCCACGGCGGGCGCGAGCGGGGGTGTACGATGCTCATGTGTTTGGCCCGCCGGGACAACGCGTGCAAATTATTTTGTTGGATACGCGGTACTTTCGCTCTGATTTGAAGAAAGCGGAACGTCGTGTGGGTGGACCCTATTATCCAAACGATGATCCACAGGCGACAATGCTGGGCGCGGCACAGTGGAAGTGGCTCGAACAGCAACTACGAGTACCCGCAGAGATACGACTTGTCGCATCTAGCATTCAGCTAGTCCCCACAGCCGCAGGGCAAGAGACTTGGGCTAATTTGCCCTTAGAGCGAACTCGGTTTATGAAGCTTGTTGCTAAGACAAAGGCTAACGGATTGTTTGTGATTTCTGGGGATCGACATTGGTCTGATTTCTCACGGACGACGATGGACGTGCCGTATCCGTTATACGATTTTACGAGTAGCAGTATCAATCAACTGCATGCGCGTGGCACACCCACAGACAACCCACATCGATTATTAGATCGCACATTCCACAAGGAGAACTTTGGTACGATTGATATCGATTGGTCCGGAGATGATCCCAAAATCACAGTGTCTATCGTGGATCTGAATGGGCAACAACAAATGTCGCATGCGTTTCATTTGAGTGAATTGCATCCGAGCTCTGAGCTTCCCGGAGATAAATGATTATGTTTGAGATGACCAGTGAAGATAAATCTGGTTTTGAACGAGATGGTTACCTCATTGTCCGGTCGTTGTTTGACAAACAGGAAATGTCCGGTTTGTTGGAATTCGCTAAGGGGGATGGGACATTGGCTAGCGATGCCTACGTGCGGCGAGATGCCACCGGTGGCGAAACACGATTGGCGCTGCGCAACGAACTTGATGATTCATTGCCGTATACTGCCGTAGTTCGCAGCGCTCGCATTGTTAGAACGATGGAGTCGTTGTTTGCTGATGAAGTTTATCACTATCACCATAAGATGATGTTGAAACAACCTCGTATCGGTGGCGCTTGGGAATGGCACCAGGATTATGGGTATTGGTATAACAATGGATGCTTGTATCCGGATATGGGAAGTTGCATGTTAGCAGTGGACCAAGCGACGAAGCAAAACGGGTGCCTTCAAGTACTTCGTGGCTCTCACCAAATAGGTCGCGTTGAGCATGTGGAAATTGGGGATCAAGTTGGTGCCGATCCTGAACGAGTGGCCATCGCACAGCAACAATTTGAATTAGTGTATTGCGAACTAGAGCCTGGTGACGGATTGTTTTTTCATAGCAATTTACTTCATCGGTCAGATCAAAATCGAAGTGACGCTCCGCGGTGGTCATTGATCTGTTGCTACAACACCAAACACAATGATCCTTATATCACTGACGGGCGACATCCGAATTATTCGCCGCTTGAAGTTTGGTCCGACGACAAGGTGCATGGACGATTGACGGAAAATTAGGAAGAGCGGAAAGGTGGAATATGATGACGCGACTTGTTATTGTTTTTACGGCTTTGGTTTTTCAATGCGTTATTTGCATTGCGACGGAAACAGCTGATGTTGTTCCGCAATCACGGGCACACGCCCACAATGATTACTACCACAAAAGACCGTTATTGGACGCTTTGCAACACGGATTCACCAGCGTCGAAGCGGACGTCATTCTGCAGGACGGTGACTTAATGGTGGGGCACTCGCGATTGGAACTACGTGAAGATCGCACGCTGACAGCACTGTATTTAGCACCCTTGGCAAAACGTGTCAGTGAGAATGATGGTCAGGTTTATCGGACTGCTAAGCGTTTCATTTTGTTGATCGATTTTAAGTCCAGTGGCGCTGCGTCGCTGGAGGTGCTGAGAAAACAATTAAAGCCATATTTGCACATGTTGACGCGATATGAAAATGGGAAAGTGTATCCCGGTGCGGTGACTATTATTATTTCTGGCAGTCGACCAGTTGCAGAAGTCGCCGCTTTGAAGACTCGGCATGTATTTATCGATGGACGTTTTCCCGACTTGCACGAAAAAACTACGAGTGATCTCGTTCCGTTAGTCAGTGCACCGTGGAACGGAACGTTTTCATGGCAAGGGTACGGTAATATTTCAGCCAAGGAATTAGAAAAGTTACGGTCGATAATTAAAGCAGCACATGAACAGGGTAAGCTGGTTCGATTTTGGGCTGTCCCGCATCGTGAAAACCTCTGGCAGGTTTTCTATAATGAAGGAATCGATTTGATCAATGCAGACGATTTGCCTCGGCTGCAGAAATTCCTTGAATCACAGAGTGTCCGTAAACCTACGAGTAAATGACAGTACTTTTTTGAATGTAATCGACTCCCATGCAGACAACGCCAATTTCCAACGAGGACCTAGCCGGCAGTGTTATTTCCGTTCCGCCGCTAGCACGCAATGCAGACCTTTCGTTAAATGTGGAAGAGAATCAACGCATTGCTAAACACCTTGAAGCGGGGGGAGTAACAACACTTCTTTATGGCGGTAATGCCCTGCTGTATCATGTGGCTCCATCGGAATTTGCGGAGTTGTTGTCGCTGCTCGAGACGATTGCAGCTCCTGATTCGTTAGTTATTCCGTCGGTAGGTTCTGCTTATGGAATGATGCTCGATCAAGCGCGTATCTTGCGAGACACGCAATACCCAACGGCGATGATTTTGCCGCAACCTCACGTTGTTACGTTTGACGGAGTGGAACGTGGTGTCCGCGATTTTGTTCAGACGGCGGGTAAGCCCGCCGTGGTGTACATCAAGCAGTCAGGCTATCTCGAGGTCGAACATGTTAAACGGCTTGTTGATGACGGTAGCGTGTCATGGATTAAATACGCGATTGTTCACGAAGATCCTACCAACGACGAATTCTTGACTCGCTTGTGTGATGCGGTCGGGACGCAGCGCATTGTCAGTGGCATCGGCGAGCAACCGGCGCTAACGCATGTGCGTGATTTTGGTGTGACTTGCTTTACTTCGGGGTGTGTCTGTATCGCGCCGTCTTTGTCAATGAAGATGTTGGCGGCGTTGAGGGCGTGTGATTATGAAGAAGTAAATCGGATTCGCGGGATTTTCAAACCGTTAGAGGATTTGCGGAATGAGATAAATCCGGTTCGAGTATTACATGCGGCAGTGCAGGCAGCGGAAATTGCGTTGACGGGACCGTTGTTGCCTTTTATGTCCGACGTAAACGACGCTCAACGGGAACAGATCGGTGCGGTCGCCAAAGCGTTGTTGGGTCAACGGTAATT
>DTSG01000571.1 GCA_012965455.1 Planctomycetaceae bacterium
ACTCCGGCGTCTTTGTATGGGTCGCGCCAGAAGCACTAGAAGGACTACCCAACGGAAGTCTGCCCAGAAGTGGGATTGAAGTGCAAGCTCTCGATCACGGCTACGCGACTAACTTCAAAAAGCGGACTGGCAAAGACGCCGAATGGTTTACCACCAACGGCGATATTTTTGCCGTGGGTAAGTCGACGATGAAACCGTTTCCGCCGTTATCGCCCAACGGGAGCCGCAGTTTCCCCCGCGCCAATCATTCCAATGGGCACGGCGAGTGGAATCATTACTATGTGCGAGCGATCAACGGCGAGGTTCGATTGTGGGTTAACGGCTATGAAGTTTCTGGCGGTTCCGAGTGTAAACCGTCGCAGGGTTATCTATGCCTTGAGGCAGAGGGCTCGCCCATTCATTTTCGCAATATTCGTATTCGCGAGTTGCCGTAGTTCTTCTGATCTGAAAAGAGATTCCACATGAAAATGCACAATTTGCGGCAACGCTTGCGCGACCATGAATTGCTACTGGGGACCATGATTACGCTATCGACACCCGCAGTCGCTGAGATCCTCGCAGATGTCGGTTTTGACTGGTTCTTTGTCGACGCTGAGCACGGACCGCTTGAAGCCAGTGAGTTGAACGCGATTCTGCAAACGGTCGGCGATCTAGTTCCTTGTGTTGTGCGAGTGCCGGTTGCGGACGAGGTTTGGATTAAAAAGGTCCTGGATTTGGGAGCACACGGTATTATCGCCCCGCAAGTGAATTCCACCGAGCATGCCGCACAGGTAGTCGCCTGGACGAGATACGCGCCGGAAGGACAACGCGGCGTGGGTCTAGCGCGAGCGCACGGTTATGGTGGTCAGTTCACAGAATACGTCGAGTCAGCCAACTCGCAAATCGCCTGTGTCATCCAAGCGGAACATATTGACGCGGTGCAGTGCATCGAAGAGACGGTGAAGCTGGACGGCGTGGATGCGATACTGTTAGGACCTTATGACTTAGCCGCGAGCATGGGCAAAATGGGGCAAGTGACCGATGCGGACGTCTTGGCTGCGATTGACCATGTCACCGAAGTGTGCCAGTCCGCAAAGATGCCGCTGGGATACTTTGGCGTGAACGCTGAGGCGGTACAGCCTTATATGGATCAAGGCTATACGCTAGTCGTAGCTGGCGTGGACGCTTTGTCGCTGCGGAGTGGCGCTGCGCATTTTTTGGATCAGCTCCGAACCAATCATTGACACGTATTGAAAAGGCCTATCGTCGACGGTAGGTTGGTTTGCCGATAGCGCCTTTGATCGTGCCATCTTCGTTCTCTTCGACAGTGTGACCGAGGACAATATTGAACCCAGCATCTACGGAACCAAGTGGGCAGTTCTTGACCGGTTTGTACTCCGCTAAAAACGTTTCGCGTAGCTTGGGATCAGGTACTCGTCGATATAGCCCATCGGTCTCGTTGCTGCGGTTACCCTTTTCGAGGATTTGACTCGTGAAGATGCGTTTACCATTGGTGCTCACTGCGATATGAATATGCGGCGTGCGTCCTGGATAGGCGACAGGCTTGATTGTGCGGAAATAGTATTCACCGTTGCTGCTCGTCATAAACCGACCATAGCCTTGGAAATTCTTGTCCGATTTTGCCTTGTTGCTACTTTGTGAATGAATATACGAACCGCTATTGTCAACTTGCCAGATTTCCACGAAAGCGTTTCGCAGTGGACTACCTTTAGTGTCACGGATCGTGCCGTGCAAATGAGTAATCGTTCCGACCGCTGGAGTGATCGCATCATTGATAATCAACAGGTCGTTGTCCGTGTCCAGTGGCAGGCGATCTGGGTAGAACGGTCCCTCGCCCATTTGAGCAGATGGCTGCAGTTGTTCAGCAAACACGCCCGCTGTTGTGTAAAATAGTGATGTGGCGGTGGCAGTCTGTACGAATTGACGGCGGTCCATGAATTTCTCCAGCGATATAGGTTGAACGGTGCTAAACCTTGATTAAGTATCTATGTGTTATAAACAGTTCATACGCACATAAGTATCGAAAAATATCAATGAAACACTTTTTTGGAATTAATCTCACAGCGGATGGATAAATCGATGTTAGTCGGATACGTAAGTGACGAACGATATGTGGCATTGGCAGATGTGCTACTTGAATTCCGCAGCGGCGACTACGTCGTGCCAGCCCGTTCATCCATCTCTGGTGCGATATATGTGGACCTAGAACCAGGCACGTATGAAGTCGTCCTTGGCAAGAGTGGTTACGGCAGCAAAATCGTAACTGCTGGTATCACAGGCGACGAACCTTATCAATTTCGATTGTTGTCCGATTGCTTATTAGGCTACATGTATCCGCGGGCTGTTGTTGCAGGTGAACGTTCCGAATTTCGTGTACACGCTGTTGAAGAATATTCACTTGAACTATGGCGTTACGGAGCAACGAAGGAATTTATCCGTCGCATCGGTACCTTCGACGAACATGGTCCACGGGCGACGATGCAGATAACGCCCGATGGAGATTACACTCAAAGCGGGGTCGAGTGGAACAAGCAGGGGTACAACAGTAAAATTCTTGGCCAGACGATCGTCGCTCCCGAACGCTCGGGACTGTACTACCTGCACGCTAAAACTAAATCCGGGAAGTTTTTTAGCTTCCCGTGGATCGTTGCTCCAAAATCGCCTCAATGTAACGTAGCGATCTTCGCCTCGGATATTAACTGGAACGCGTACAATAGCTTCGGTGGCCGCAGCAACTATATTCACGCCGATAAGTTCCCGCCCACGCCGACCATCAATTCGCGGCTTGAGCTGAAACGTTATACGGATAGTAAACACCGCACCTATGACACAGAATCGTATGCTCCCTTATCGCTTGACCGTCCAGATCCTTACAACCATATCGATCTGGATGAGGGGCTAAAGGATCCAATCGCCGGCCGTCAAGGATGTCATATGGCGGCTGCAGAATGGCGGTTGCTTGGCTGGATGGAACAGCAGCGATTAAAATATGATTACTACAGTGAGACGTTGTTTCATTTTGATCGGGTGCCGTTGGAAGATTACAGGACGTTGATCTTAAGTGTGCACCCAGAGTATTGGTCGTCGAAAATGTATTGGCGATTGAAAAAATGGGTTTTTGAAGAAGGTGGTAAACTGATTTACCTCGGCGGAAACGGCGTGAACTGTGAAGTTGAGTTTCTCGACGACGCCCGAATCGTGTACCAGAACACTGACTGGTGTCACAGCGAGGACAATTTCGGTGGAGATGGCCAATTGCAAGAAAGCCGGATGGACCGCCGCGTAGAATCTGAGGCCAATTTACTGGGCGTAGTCTTTACGTTTCCTGGGATCATGACCGCCGCACCGTATGAAGTGATTGATGACTCGCACTGGTGTTTTGAGGGGACCGGACTCAGCAACGGTGACACCTTCGGTGAAAAAAGCTTGCATCAACGAGTGCCTGGCGGCGCTTCGGGTCACGAGACGGATAAGATGTCGCCACAATCGCCGCAGGGAACGCGATTACTCGCTCGCGGTCTAAACGCTGACCATGGTGGAGCGGAGATTGTGCATTTCACGACCGACAGTGGCGGGCAAGTGTTTTCGGTCGGGTCGATTTGTTGGAATGCGAGTATCTTGGTGGATGAGGCGGTAAGTCAGATTACGAAAAATGTAATTATTCGTTAATTCGCGGCTGAAATACCACGTCGTCATCCAGTGGAAAGATTGGGCGGGGGCATTGGGTGTGACCGAGGGACTTGAGGTTGGCGCTGGTCGAACCGGGCGCGTCGACATCGATATAGAGCCCAGCTGGTTCTTTATACATATGCGGTTCGCAATGGGGTGATTTGACAACGACGGCATCATAGGAAAAAGGATCACAACCGTGCGACAAAAAGAACGAGCGATCGAACAGGTTTACTGGGTTGGTGCTGACAACCACGGTATGGTTTTCAACGTCGAGGACGACCGTTGGTCCACCGCGCCACAACAGCTTAAAACTCTCGCTGAAAAAGTCGCCATCTGAAATCAACCTCACCTTCGCTTGGCAGTCAAGCGGAGTGAACCGAGCGGGATCCACCGTACCCCCGAGCCTGACTGTGACGCTGTTGCCAACTCCTGCGTCAATAGCAGTTTGTACAGCAGCTGCGTCAACTAGCGGTGCCAGTAACCGTCCTAGGAAGTCGCTTGCCAGAATAGCTGCTAAGATTGCGTTGCTATCACCTGACGCGCCAGAACTCGTCGCGTCCGCTGCATCTACCAACACCACGGTGCCATTGGTTTCTGGGTCCGCGTGATGATCTATGGTTGCAATCACTGCGTCCTCGATAGAAGTAAGCGCGACTCGCATTCGATCGCGGTGTACCCACAGCAACTCCCCCATCTCAGTTGCATATTGGGTTGCTTCTTCTTCCTCGCCCACAAGTGTGACCACTACATTCGTCTGCAATTCTGGAACATCGGTAAACGGATTGCCGATGAGCATACCCGCGGCTAAGCCAAGTTCTCTCTCTTCTATTTGTTTAGCCAAACGCAGACATTCGCCGAAGAGTCCCGTTTCCGTTACAAGCTCGTCTCCTCGTACCAGCGCCGGAACCTGCACGCGTACACTAACGGGGGAAATATCTTCAGTCAGCAGTCGCATCATTACTTTCGCGGCGCGAACACCGGTTTCATACTGGTCCACATGGGGATAGGTGTGATAGGGCACAATGACGTCGCTGTGCTCAAACATCCTCGTGGTCAAAATGCCGTGCAGGTCCATTGAAGTGACAAACGGAATCTTATTCCCCAGTTTTTCGCGCGCGTATGCGAGGATGAAGCCCTCGGGGTCCATTTCGTTTTCGGCTGCCATTGCACCGTGCATACAAAAATAGACGGCGTCGATGGTGCCGCCATGTTCCGTCGCCAGGTCGTCTATCGAACTAGTCAACCGCGTTGATAAGTCATCCCATGAAGCAGCGGCTAGTACGGCACCCGAAGAATTACTCCGTGCGCTGATTGTTGGCACAACGATAACTTCGTTATGCTCAGCGAACTGAGCTAGCGCTCCGCCAATCTCATGATTGGCTTCAGTGTCATGTTCAATCCACGCAGCGCCGCACTGGATTGCGAAATCATCGATGGTACTGGTGCTAGGATTAAACGACGAAATTTCCTGCATCAACTGAAATATGGCAATTTTGGTCATTAGGCTGGGGTTTCCCCCCTTTTGGCTAGTCTCTATTGGGCGACAAACGAGTCTTTGGTACTGCGTTTGATTATAATAAATCGTAGAATAAAGTGGTTAGATATATTATTAATGATTGAGTTAATAGAGGAAATCAGCCGGATGCGGACTTTAGCCTGTCTTAGCCTAGTCTTGCTCGTAACGGTGACTTTCACTGTCACGGCAGCAGAGGACGAGAGCCCAACCTATGAGGGGGACATTGCTCCTATCTTCAAACGGGCCTGCATCCGTTGCCACAGCGCCAGTGCTCGTAAAGGCGAACTAGATTTATCATCTCCGCATGGGTTGTTCAAAGGTGGTGAGTCCGCAACGACCATTGTTTCCGGAGATTCTGAAGCGAGTTACCTGTACGAGCTCGTACATGAACATATGATGCCGCCTGAAGGTGAAGGGAAGCATCTCACCAAACAGGACGTTGCTACCATCAAATTATGGCTCGACGACGGCACGCCTTTCGCTGACGGTACTGATCCGAAATCATTTACGGAAGTCGTGGAAGTCAATCAACATGACATTCGGCCAATTATAATGTTGCGGTGCACCGTCTGTCATGGCAGTCGTCGCCAAGAAGGTGGCCTTGACCTCCGCACCCGCGAGTCGATGCTAAAGGGTGGAAAATCAGGCCCAGCAATGGTACTTGGGAATCCAACGGAGAGTCTCTTGCTGAAGCGGATCCTCGCCGCAGAAATGCCTCCGCGAGATAAGCTGCTTCCTTCAGGCGTAAAAATTATGCCGAGCGGTGAACTTGACAAGCTCACTCGTTGGATAACTCTTGGTGCTCCGGAAGTCGAGATAACTGCGGACAGCGCTACCGCAGAACCTGATACGATCGTGACTGACGAGGATCGCAAGTTTTGGGCATTTCAATCGTTGCAACCAATTTTGCCGCCCGCCGCGATCTCCGGTTTCGAAGGCACCAATGCAATCGACCTGTTTGTCGCAGAAAGACTAAAGGCAAATGGACTGAAATTTTCCACGGAAGCATCGCGGGCTGTATTAGTTAGGCGTCTGTATTTTGATCTGATCGGCTTACCCCCAAGTCCCGCAGAGATAACAGCCTTCGTCGCCGACAAACAACCGCTCGCCTACGAACGGTTGGTACAGCGGTTACTGTCATCTCCTCGTTACGGTGAACGCTGGGCCAGGTTCTGGCTTGATGCGGCAGGTTACGCAGATTCAGAGGGAAAACGCAGTGCGGACCCAATTCGTAATTCCGCGTGGCGGTATCGTGACTATGTCATACGTAGTATGAACACGGACAAGCCCTATTCGCAGTTTTTGTTGGAACAAATTGCCGGCGATGAGTTGCTGGACTTTTCAGATCCCGAAAAGATCACGCCACAGCACGTCGAAAACCTAATCGCGACGGGATTCCTGCGG
>DTSG01000572.1 GCA_012965455.1 Planctomycetaceae bacterium
GCTAGGAGTTGTGGCATTGTCCGTTGTGGGTTGGTGGGAAGTAGATCGATAAAGGTAGGTTCGCCGGGAATTAGTTCATAGACCTGTTGTTCGAGGTCGCTGAGCGGAGGTAGTGTAAGCGGTTCACGGAGACTATTGGGTGCACAAGTAAGCGTGTGTTCCAACGCTGTGTAGACGTCGGTCACGTCTTCAATAAGTTGTGCTCCGTCTTTGATTAATTGATTGCAACCCGCGGCGACAGGTACGTCGACCATGCCGGGGACCGCCATGACTTCGCGGTTTTGTTCCATCGCATGGCGGGCGGTAATGAGTGCGCCCGATCGAATGGCTGCTTCGACGACAATCACGCCAGCGCTGAGGCCCGAAATGATTCGATTGCGTCGAGGAAACAGTCGGCCGTGAGGTGCTGCGCTAGGTAAGACTTCGCTGATTAAGAGACCGTGTTGGCGGACCGTCTGAGCGAGCCCTTGATGTTCACTGGGGTAAATCCGTAGTAGCCCGCTGCCGAGCACAGCAATGGTGGTTCCATGATGGTCCAAGGTGGTTTGATGAACTGTGCGATCGATTCCGCGAGCTAAACCGCTGACTGTCCGCCAGGCATCAACGGTAAGATCACGTGTCAGCGTTTGAGCGAGACGTAACCCGTATTGTGTGGCTTGACGAGTTCCGACGATGGCAATCGTGGTTTGGGTGGGCCACTCGAGTTGTAACAATTCAAGGTTGCCTTGGCAAAAAATCAACGGGGGTGGTGCGGGGATGTGTTTGAGCGGAGCAGGGTAACGCTGGCTGGTGCAGGGGACGATCTCTATGTTGTGGGATTGGCAAATTTCAAGCTGGCTTTGCATCTTGCCGCGGATCGTTGGGCTGTCATGAATCGCTTGAATTGTCTTGCGACCAATGCGTGGGACTTGGTGCAGCGCACTTGCAGGTGCCCTGAGGATTTCAGTTGCACTCGAAAAATGATTGAGGAGGTTTTGGAAAGTGAGAGGTCCAATGCCGTCGCAAAATGTGAGTTGCATAAAATCTAAGAGCATTCGATGGTTCATGAGTCGCCACTATCTCTCGTCAATAAATATGTAACGCAGAATATCTTCGTAGTTGGTAATTCGTAATGTAGTTCTGCCCTTTGGAAATGTAAACGAAACGGTTGTCACAGAAGTGACATCGTGTGCTATCAAATTGAATACAGTAATTGAGCGGCTTGATGTTGACGAACATTGAGATGCTACTCTGATACGCAGAAATTGCCTATGTAGTAGCGAAAACTGTGTTGTATTCAATTAAAATCGAATCATGGCATACGGCTTGCATCACTATGTATAGATGAATACGGATTTACAATCGTAAAGATGAATCGATGGATTTAGGGAGTATCGAATGAAACGCATCAAGATGGGCTTGCTAGCAACTTGTTTGGCAGTATGGATGATTGGCGATGTCAGTTTTGCTCAGGTGGAGGATGTGCCTGTTGCGCCAGCGAATACTCCGCGTACCGACAAAGGAAGTACATTCAGCGATGAAGACATTGAAGTTTTAGCGCGAGGACCCGTGCACGAAGCTTTTGCATCTCAAGTAAACTTCGACCCACAGCCTGGCATGATTGTCGATAACGCTCCGCCAGAACAGGTTGATGAGATTCCCCCAGACTATAAACCGGATGGCGAGAATGTAATTTGGATTCCGGGCTACTGGGGGTTTGACGATCAGCGTAAAGACTATGTGTGGATTAGCGGTGTTTGGCGGACTCCTCCGGCCGGTCGTCGCAA
>DTSG01000573.1 GCA_012965455.1 Planctomycetaceae bacterium
GAGTTTGTTATGATTGCCTTAGGCAACTTCGATCAAGTAGCATTTGTGCGTTTTGCTAGCGTGTACCGTGAGTTCAAAGATGTACGGGATTTCGTCGACGAACTGCAACCGATCCTCGATCGATCGTAGCACAAAATCAAGTCCGTTTAGAACTTATCCGCGGGATCCAGATTTCCCGCCGGTCTTCTCGACAAGTTCAATCGCCCCAATCGTCATCTCCCAGTCCATCGCCTTACACATGTCGTAAATCGTCAATCCAGCAATGCTCACGGCCGTCAACGCTTCCATTTCCACGCCCGTCTTACCTGTCACTTTTACCGTCGCAACGATTTGCAAGCGTTCGTCGTCAAGTTGTTCGAAATCGACATTGATAGAGCTTAGCGCCAAGGGGTGACACAATGGGATCAGCGAAGACGTTTGCTTGGCGCCCATGATCCCGGCTAGACGTGCAACTCCGAGCACGTCGCCCTTACCAACTTCACCAGCCACAATACGTTGCATGGTGTTTTTTGCCATCGTGACAATCGCTTGGGCTCGGGCCATCCGCTGACTAGGATCTTTCCCACCAACATCCACCATTTGGGCGCGACCTTGATCATCGAAATGGTTGAGTTCGTTCATAGGTTTTTGCCAATTCTCATCTTGAACACTAATCATGCATAAATGCGGTATCGCCGTACTGCATTTTATTCTAATGCGACAGAATTGCCCAGCAATAAACAAAAAGCGTGGTGCGGATATTAGTCCGCACCACGCTGGTAACTCTTTTCGCGTAATACTGCTATCAGACGAGTTCTTTACGAGCACCGATTAAGGTACGTAGTCGTTCAGCAAGCAGGCTTGCATCGAACGGCTTCTTAAAGGTTTCGTTAATAGCAGAGCGATCGAAGCTCATTGGGCTTCCAACATCAGGTAGCAAAGCGATTAAAATCGTTTCGGCGAACTCTGGGTTTCTGCGCAAATTCTGGCAGATTTGCAGAGATTCAACCTTACCGATTGAAAAATCGACAATGATACAATCTGGATGAAAGCTCTCTGCTTGAATTCCGGCTTCGAATCCACTAGCAGCAACAGCTACTTTAAAGGATCGGTCCGACGGTAATTCTCGCTTCAAATTTTCAATCAATACTTGGTCTTGCGCGACGATTAACACTTTGGCCTTCGCTTCATCCTCAAGATCACCCAAAGGCATACCATGCTCTTTAAGGAACTTGATCAGCGAATCACGAGGGATTCGACGATCCTGCGATCCAGGAATGCGATATCCCTGGAGTCGTCCAGAATCAAACCATTTGCTAACTGTACGCGGTGCGACTTTACAGATCTTGGCGACCTGTCCAGTGGTGAAGACCTTCATTATAGGCACTCCAATTCTCTCTCGATGACTTTCTTGATAGATACACGTAGTGCATCTGTACCCCAAACCTTTGGATAACGTGGTCCACGTTTTATTGTGTGGGGGCAATAAAACTAAAAGGCTTTTTGGGACGGGGCTTTTGTAACTCGCTTCCTATCGAAACAACCATCTCCATCTGGCTGTTCCAACTAATTGTTCATTTCATTTCTTGGAAGAATTGGCCCGCAGTCACGCAAATCATGCTTGGACTACAGTAGCGATTCATCCATTGAACTAAAATGGAGTACTTCGGCGAAAGTACCGTTGTCGGGGAGAATCCGCGAAGAAAATGACCGAGACGGGTCACTGTCAGCATTCATATCCTTCTAGCTCGACATCATACAAATGATGGTTTGCTTGAAGATCCCCCCCTGGGATGGTAATTTTTTCAATTCTCGTCGCGATAATGAATATCTAGATGAGGTGAATAAATCAACCTTCCTGTTCATACTTCGATTATTCCGAGGGTAATACTTTAACCAGTTCTATAAACGAAACGGACTTGTTGGATGATTCGTGTCGTTCCGATTAAGCGTTGCTATAACGAACATGCCAATAGATAGGCTAAAACCGCTTATAATCGTTAAAAAAGAGGTGCTTATCAGGGCAGAGATTCTGAAAAATATGAGTGGCTAAACTCGCAAAGAAAAAACTATTGCGTAGAGCGGGTAGTCCCGGAAGTTGCGTTAAACACGGTTAAGTTTAACGATTAGCTATCGTTTAACCTGTGACCAATCCTTACGTTGACGTGAGCTAAGGATCCCCATGATCTTGCGATACTTGGCGATTGTACGTCGAGCGACAGACAATCCGGCCGCCTTAAGATGTTTGACCAACTCATCGTCACTCAGCGGACTTGCTTTATCTTCTTGGTCAATCAACTTTTGTAGCTTCTGTCGAATTTTATCCCAGGCAACATTTTCGCCGTCATCCTGTGTCGTACCGCCCACAAAGAACCCACGCAATGAGAAAATCCCCCGCGGCGTCTGCAACCATTTATTGTCGACAGCTCGGCTAACTGTAGTCACGTGTACTTTTACACGATCTGCAATCTGCTGCATCTTCAGTGGAACGATTGCCTCTGGACCGTCCTCGAGAAACTTCACCTGATGGTCTACAATCGCTTGAGTGACTTTCAGCATGGTGCTGCGTCGTTGGGTAATCGCATCGATCAACCACTGGGCTGCATTCAATTTCCGCCGCACAAATTCTTTTTCCTCGGCAGTCGCCGCTGGATTGGACAAGCGTTTGCGATAATAGTCGCTGATATACAACTGCGGGATATCCCATTCGTCAGCCTTAACTTTGTAGGTCCCGTCTTCTTGTCGTTCTACTGACAAATCAGGTCTCACAATTTGGACATTACGTTGAACGAAGGAACTTGCTGGTTTCGGATTTAGCTGCTTGAGTTCTTCCCAAACCATTTGTATTTCCTCAATGCACAAGCCCGTTTCTTTCTCAATGAGTGGCAAGCGATTGTGTTGCAAGTCTTCTAAATGGTTAGTAATCAATACATGCAATTCTCGGTAATCTGGATGATCTTTTGACAGCTGCAACAGCAAACATTCCTTAAGATCACGCGCTCCCACTCCGATAGGGTCCAATGACTGTACAACCAGCAGTGCTTCGTCTGCAATGGGCAGCATATCCTGAGCTTTGTGCTTAGGAATCAATTCCGCCACCGACAACTTCAAATACCCTCCATTTTCAGCGTCCAAACTCGAAACGATGCGTTCGGCCAACTCAAAAACAGCTTCTTCTAACTCGAGCTCACCTAACTGCACCATCAGATGATCGTAGAGTGTATTGGAGCGAGCAGAGACATTCGCCATCGTATCATGATGGTATTTGGAGATATCCTGTATTCGATTAGACGACATCCGCGGGCGTTCATCAAAATGATCTGGGATATCGCCGCTGAGATTATCTAGTCGTTCAAAATCCTCAACGTTGTTTGAATCTTCCTCGACCACCAGTTCACGGTTCTCGTCAGGTTCAGTAGTCTCTGAATCATCACGGTCCGGTAACGATGCATCGACGTCGTCAATTTCTAACAGCGGATTTTCCGTCATCTCTTGATCAATGCGATCCTGCAGATCTAGCAACGGCAACTGCAGGATCTCCATTGACTGGATCATCCGTGGAGCCAATTTCTGGATCTGCTTTTGAGATGTTTGTAGATTGAACGAAAGTCTCATGTTTACGCCTGCATAAAACCCAGTGGTTTTCCTATCCACAGGACTAACTAATATTTCTGCCTGCCCGACATCGCATCTGCCAAAATTTCTTTATTGGTGAACTCGAGAATACTACCCGTTGTTATTCCGCGAGCTAACCGTGTGATTTCCACGTCACAATCGCCAAGTAAATTTGTGATGTGTAAAGCGGTTCCATCCCCTTCCACCGTCGGATTGGTCGCCATGATTATCTCACCGACTTCGCCATTGCGAACTCGATCAACCAAAGCGTTAATCGTCAATTGTTCGGGACCAATTCCTTCCAGCGGAGCAACGCGTCCTAGCAACACGTGATACAGACCATTATAGACGCCAGCGTCTTCCAGAGACATCAGATCGCGTGGCTGCTCGACCACGCACAACATATGCTGATCCCGTCGCACATCGTTGCAGATCAAACAAGTTTCTTGTTCCGAAAGGTTATAGCAAACGCTGCAATAACGGACATTCTCGCGGACATTGCGGATCGAATCTGCTAATGCTAATGCTTCTGACTTGTTGACTCGTAACAAATGATAAGCCAATCGCTCGGCACTTTTACGTCCAATGCCGGGAAGCTTGGAAAGTTCTCCTATCATATTTGTTACGGACTCTGCCAATTCTGCCATTTCACATTCCTTACTAAATGGTTGCAGGCTTGCGACACATCAATATTCTACGACGACTTCCAAGTCATCACTTACAGAATTATTGTGATTGTTACTGATTTTGTTGGTTGTCAATATCATGCGTCATCTAATGGTTCTAGATTTTCAAGTGCTTCGGTCAATCCTGGAATCCCAAGTTCCGCTGTCATTTCTTGCGTCAGCCGAGCGTGCAATGATTTCGTCTTTTCGCGAGCTTCATTAACAGCCGCGCGAACCAAATCTTCAATCATCTCGCATTCGTTTTTTTCCACCAATTGCGGATCGATTGAAACACTGATGACATCTCCCAAGCCAGTCATCGAGACGCTGACCATACCACCACCGGCGGAACCGCTCACTGTCTCCGACTCTAGGCGACCATTTAATTCTTCAACACGCCCTCCCATTTCCTGGGCTTTTTTCATCAGGGCGTTCATATTACCTATGGACTTAAACATCAACTTTTACCTTTTACTTTCTCGCCTGTTCTCGTATCATCTCGTTCAATTTTAACATCAACAAATCAGCTTTCGCCCAACCTCTATCTCGCACGAATCTCCAACAATTGCCTAAGTGTAGCTAAATCAAACCCGCATTAATACTGAGTTTTTATTGGGGATGATCGATATGGCTAATCTCGGCTTCAAAAACTTCAACGGCCCTTTGCACGAACGGATTGCCCTCGGCCTCCATGTTTCGTTCACGTAAGGTTTTCACAACCTCTACCGGAGACTCGTCCACAGCTTGTTGCCGCGCAAACCCAAAGCTAACTTTAAATTGCATGCCCGTAAGTTCACTGAGCGTTTCAACAATTTTCTGCCGACGCTCGGGACGTTCACATGTTTCTTTTTGAAAGGAGAAATCAGGAGGAAACAATACGGATATATGGTCTGGTTCCAGCAACGACACTACATCTGCGGACTGTAAAATATTGGCAAACAGATCGTCAAAATCAGCACACAACTGGCTCCACACTGCCGCTATATTTTCAGCAGTGATGACGACCAAATCTACTGCAGAATTGCTCTCGGGAACCGTCGACGAAACCCCCGCTGGCGCTGTCACGGTGACTTCGTCTACTGGTGTGGAAGTCAACGTTTCTGTCGGTTCCTGCAATACGCTCAAAGGTTGTGCCGCAGTCGTTGTCGTAGTTTCAGCTGTGGCTTGAGCGGACCCAACCAACATTACGTCATTTTTTTTTTCGGCAACCGGACTCGTGTCATTGCCCTGATTACCGACGGCGACCACTGGCGACTTTTCAGCCAATGCCAGCAACTCCGGGCTTTGCAGCAAATTCAGCCAATTCTGAATCTCATCAAGTTCTTCCAACGTCGCAATGCGGATGACCGTCATTTCAATGAGCAAGCGAACTTGCACACTGTTGCGCATTTTTCGAAACATCTCCTGCAAGATTTCAAGCGCTGCCAGAGCCGTGTATTTTCCAATCGATTCTGCAAGCTGTTGCACTCTGGCAAACTCATCCACTTGCGTAAACTCCATGATTTCCTGACCAGCGCCAACCGCAACCGTCAACGTATCTCTATATACGCCCATCAACTGCTGCGCCACTTGCTCAGGCTCCGACCCAGATTTCCACAGTTCGTGCAAACAGCCAATCGCCCCAGCGGCATCGCGGCGGCTAAGGTGTTGCATCAAATCCAAAATACGGCCACTCGCGGTCGTCCCCAACAAACGATGCACATCATCAACCGTGATGTGCCCGGTGCAGAAAGCCATTAATTGTTCGAGCAAGGACTGACTATCTCGCATCGAACCGTGTGCTCGTCGAGCCACCAAGTCCAAGGCAGATTCATCCGCTGAGCGGCCTTCGGATTCGACAATGAATTGCAAGCGATCCTGAATTTTGTCGTGGTTAACCGGCAGCAGGTCAAAGCGCTGACAGCGTGAAAGCACCGTGATCGGAATTTTATCTGGGTCCGTTGTGCAAAACATAAACTTCACGTGCTCTGGCGGTTCCTCCAGCGTCTTGAGCAACCCGTTAAACGCCTGACGTGACAGCATGTGTACTTCGTCGATGATATAGACTTTGTAACGACAACGACTGGCCATCACTGAGACATTTTTTCGCAATGTTCGGATTTCATCAATCCCATTGTTGCTGGCACCATCGATTTCAATCACGTCCATATCTTCGCCACTGGAAATCATGCGGCAGACGTCGCACGTCTGGCAGGGATGAATCGTCGGTCCCGATGTGCAGTTTAGTGCTTTAGCAAAAATGCGAGCCGTCGTTGTTTTGCCAACTCCACGAGGTCCAGCAAACAAATACGCATGTCCCACTCGACCAGTTTCAATCGCATTTTCC
>DTSG01000574.1 GCA_012965455.1 Planctomycetaceae bacterium
TGGCAAAATGGTTGCTGAGCGAGCTGTAGTTTTTGTTGTTGCACGGATTATGTAGGGGTATTGTATCAGCTTCGGCGCAAAAGTGTTTACGTCAGCGGTTGGTCGTGCTCAGCAGCGGTGCGGGGGTTGTTTAGGGTTGCTATAGCAGCGTACCGCGATCCAAAAGCCCCCATTCACAAACCGAACATAACAAACATTATCGGACGTTGCTGCGACCGCGAATTTACCTTAATTAGCAGCAAGGCATAGCTGCTGCTGCGTAATGGGTAAAATGCGACTACGAATTAGCACCACTGAATATGATTGGGGACCTTGATTAGGCTTCGAGGTATCGGCCAATCTTGCGAAATTTTTGGTAGCGGTCAGCCAGCAGATCTTCCAGGGACTTTTCTTGCAGCTCTCGTAAGCTGTTGACCAAATACTGCTTAATTTGGATTGCCATTTGTTGGTGGTCGCGATGGGCGCCGCCGAGAGGTTCTGGGATTACATCGTCGACGACATCGAGCCCCGGAAGATGTTTGGAGGTAAAACGCAAAGCGTCTGCTGCAGCCGGCGCAAACTCATGGCTTTTCCAGAGAATGCCAGCACAGCCTTCGGGACTGATCACGCTATAGTAACTATGCTGCAGCATGGCAACTTTATCACCAACACCAATCCCTAATGCTCCACCACTACCGCCCTCCCCGATGACGACGCAAATAATGGGTGTTTCTAGTCGCGACATCTCGTACATGTTTTCCGCGATGACCCAAGCTTGACCGCGTTCTTCGGCGCCAATACCGGGATAGGCACCTGGTGTGTCAATAAAACAAATCACCGGCAAATTGTGCTTGGCCGCTAAGTTCATCTTTTGCATCGCTTTGCGATATCCCTCAGGATGCGCACAACCAAAAGAACAAGCCGTGCGTTCTTTGACGGTGCGTCCTTTTTGATGACCAATTACCATCACTTTTTGATCGTCGAGTTTTGCAAAGCCAGCGATCATCGCACGGTCGTCACCAAACTTGCGATCGCCATGCAATTCTACGAATTCGTCAAACACCAAAGACAAATAATCTCGGGTATACGGACGATTCTGATGTCGAGCAACTTGGACCGTTTCCCAGGGGCTCAAGTCGCTATACAAGTCACGAGTCACTTCCGCAATTTGGTTCTGCAGCTTACGGACTTTACTCGATTCCTTGGACGTCTCTCCATCGTTATTTAGCGCAGCAAGTTCTTGCTCTAAATCAAAGATCGGTTTTTCAAAGGCCAAAGCTGGCCCAGAATTATTCATGGTTGTTACCCGTCGCTGTCAAATAAAAAAGCACTCGTCTGTTTGCGGTTAACTTGCCGCGTTCGTTGTGAACATAATAGTAAACCTAATCGTTGTCTCTCGAAACACCTATTTTCGGCCAATTCCTAAAACTCCGCATCATCGTCAGTAGACATTTGGGATGGGTGAATTGGTTGGGCTTTGTAGATTCGCATAGATTTGAGACGTCCCAGTATGAGGGCTAGGGAATCTGGACGCTCGGCTGGAATTTTGTTGAGCATCTCGTCAACGAGATCACTGAATTCTTGAGTGATGTTTGTGTTGACGCTGCAGATCGGTGGTGCCTTCATGTGCAGATGGCGAGTCAGCAAGTTTTCCGGTGAATCGCCCGTAAACGGTACTTTGCCAGTGGTGATTTCTGTCAACAAACAACCCGCGCTATAAATGTCGCTACGGTTGTCCAGCGACTTACGGCGAATCTGCTCGGGCGACATATAACTTCGAGTTCCCGCGATCGTCTTGGACTTTCCTCCTCCGAACATTCGCCCGAGTTTGGAGGGTATTTTGACAGCCAGCGCAAAGTCAATCAGCTTGCAATTCCCTTCATCATCAACGAGAAAGTTGTCGGGTTTTACATCACAATGTACCCAACCCTGATCATGTAAGAAATTAAGCCCTTCAAGTACACTGCTAATCACGGTTGAAGCGTGGTAATTCATTAAATCATATTCACCCCGCAACCGTTGCTTTAGGTTCTGGAAAGGGCTGAACTCAATCGATAAATATGGCACACTGTGCTTGGCATCAACTTCGTAAACTTCATTGACAAACTCATTTTTAAATTCCTTAGCAACTTCGAATTCGTGCTGCAAATATTTCAGCTCAGCTTTATCTTTGCGCCGCTCTGCTACCAGAGTTTTCAGCGCAACTTTTTGTCCCGTAGTGTCATGGATCGCTTCGTAGATCTGACAAGTTGAGCCTGATCGAATCATTCGAACAACTCGGAAACTCGCAATGTAATCATGTCCGCGTGCCACTGATGTCGCCTTAACTTAAAAGTGTCAATAATTTGAATTCTGTTTGCTAATTGTCCGGCATGTTTTTCTCTGCTGATTTTACATCAAAACTATCTGTCAGCGAAGGTGGAGGAAAAGAAGTTCGGTACGTTGTTATTTTAGGCGAGCAGGTGTTCGTAGAGCGTGCGAATCTGATTGGTCATATTTTGATGCGGGTACATGGTTTCGCACATTCGTTGCCCTTGGCTCCCTAATTCTTCTCGCAATGCCTTGGATTCTGCTAGTTTCAATATCGCAGTTTCCAAGGCAGCGATATCTCGAGGTTCAATTAGATATCCAGTCTCATCAGAAATGCAAACTTCCTTGGCGCCATCGATGTCAAAACTGACGACCGGCCGCCCTGCTAATAGCGCTTGGGGTAAAGCTCGCGCCAATCCCTCGCGCAAACTTGTATGCGCTAGAATATCCATAGCACCAAGATATCGCGGAATTTGAGATGGAGGAACTAGACCGGTAAAGTGAAAATGTTCAAACAGCCCTGCCCGCTCGATTTGCGTTTCAATTTGTTTACGCAGAATACCATCACCGACTAACAAAAAATGTACCGCGGGATTGGCCTTGACGATCTCGCTGGCGGCCGAAACTAAGTACTCGTGTCCCTTGAGGTCAAACAACCGCGCAATTTTTCCGACAACGATATCGTCTTCGCTAAATCCGAGCTCTTGTCGTACAGAGGCTCGATGAGAATCTGCATCGATGAAGTCCGAGATGTCCATACCGCTATAGATGGTCGCGAATTTCTCTAACGGAGCGACTTTTGCAGCCACCAGTTGATTGGTCATTGCATCGCAGACACTGATTAACTTGTGACAGCGGCGCGCAGCAAATTTTTCACAGTAGCGAAACAGACAGCGCGGCAATGGATTTTGATATGCGTGAAAGGGAGCGCCATGTACCGTATGCACGATGCCTTTTATTTTAAGGCGATGCGCGGCCCAACGGCCAAGCAGCCCAGCTTTGGCACTGTGAGTGTGCACTATGTCTGGTTGCAGTTCGCGGAGTAGTTGTTTGATTTGGCGGTATGCTTGCCAATCGTGCCAAGGGTGAATGTTGCGCCGCAATGAGGGCGCAACGGCCATGTTTAATTTTGGGTGGGCATGGGCATTAAGTAGTTCCCCTTCTGGGCCTAGCGACGGGCCGGTGATTAGTGTGACATCGTCACCGTGATCGTTTATTAAGTCCGTGCAATTATACAGCGTGTTTTCTTGAGCACCGCCAACGATCATGCGTGTAATAATATGTACGATCTTCATCAATATTAGATTACTCTAGAACCCGTCTTGGTAGTTAGTCCATTATGTATCATCGGCATATTCGACGTGCATCAGGTACAGCCCTTGAGCTGGTGCCGTCATTCCGGCCTGGCGTCGATCCAGTGCAGTCAGCACCTCGACAATCGAATCTGGTGCACGCTTCCCTGCTCCAACTTCAACCAACGACCCCACAATATTCCTGACCATGTTGTATAAAAATCCATCGGCGCGAATATCGACTTGGATCGTGGTCGCTTGATGCTCGGCAGAGCTACTAAGCGTGAGTTCCGTTACGTGGCGCACACTCGTTTTGCGGTCACTCCCAGCAGCTTCGAAACTGGCAAAGTCATGCCTGCCCACAAAGTGTTGTGCCGCTTGTTGCATAGCTGGAAAGTCTAACGCTGTGGGGAAAAGCCAAGCGAATTTTAGAGCGAGTGGGTTCTGTACAGGCCCAGATTGGATGAGGTATCGATAGTGTTTTGATGTCGCATCACGTATAGGATGAAAATCCTCGGCCGCCACTTCCAGATTCCTTAAAAACATGTCGAATGGAGTTTGAGCATTGATCGCTCGGCACAAGATATCTTCCGCTAAATCGTTTTCGGTCCGAAAGGAGATGACTTGTCCATGAGCGTGGACCCCCGAGTCAGTTCTGCCGCTGGAAAGGACGCGAATTTCCTCGCCCGTAATCTTCAGCAACGCTTGTTCTAGCTTCCCCTGAATCGTTGGGTGCTCCACTTGCAGTTGCCAGCCCGCATACTTCGAACCGTCGTAAGCTAAAATGCCCTTGAAGTTTCTCATAGGACGCCATCAAAAAAATGTACGCAGTGGAAATGGGTATAAGTAGTCATGCAGCGGTCGCCAACGTCGAACCAGTATTTGATCGAGTTCTAGGCGTTTGCGGATTGCACTAGCAACTCGGCAATCTGAACCGCATTGGTGGCTGCACCTTTACGGAGGTTATCGCTAACGCACCAGAAGGCAATTCCATTGGGACTCGATATGTCTTCACGAATACGTCCGACAAAGACGTCGTCGTGGTTTGAGTTGGTAAGTGGCATCGGGTATTGATACTGATCTAAATTATCGATAACGGTGATGCCGTCCTGAGCTTCGAATAATTCACGAGCTTCCGCGGCAGTCAATTTCTTTTCGGTCTCGACTAAAATGCTTTCGCTGTGACAGTTAGCGACCGGTACTCTGACCGCTGTCGGACAAACCGCAATCGATTCATCTTGGAATATTTTTTGAGTCTCCCAAACCATTTTCATCTCTTCGGATGTATATCCCATGTGCTTTTCCGAACCGATTTGAGGGATCAAGTTGAAAGCGATTGGGTGCGAGAAAGTTTGCGGTTCGAACGGCGTTCCAGAAATTGCGGCCTGAGTCCCCTGCTCTAGTTCTCGCTGCCCTGCTGCGCCTGCACCGCTCGTGGCCTGATAGGTACTGACGATGACTCGTTTAATTCGAGCGGCAGCGTGTAGAGGCTGCATGGCAACGACCATCTGAGTGGTAGAACAATTGGGACTGGCGATAACGCCATTGTGGTCGGCAATCGCTTCCGGATTCACTTCCGGTACGATTAACGGCACATCGTCATGCATACGGTGATAACCGCTTTCATCGACTACGACTGCGCCAGCTTGCCTAGCCCAAGGAACTAATTCAGCGGCCACTTCGTCTGGCGTACTTGCGATGATGAGGTCGATCCCATCGAATGCTGTGGGGCCGAGTTCGACAACCGTGTGGTCAGTACCGTTAAAGGAGATGGTAGTGCCGGCAGATCGTGCTGATGCAATAAAGCGAATGCTTTTATAGGGGAAGTTACGTTCTGCTAGTAATTGACGAACAATGGTTCCAACAGCTCCGGTAGCGCCCACGAGGGCAATATTTTCAAACACGACAACAAATCCTTAGTTTTACTTGATCGATCCACCAAACAAATAAAAAGCTCTTCAAGTAATTGGTGGATTACTTGAAGAGCTTTTAAGTATGTTCGAGCATTGCCGTTTGGGCAACGGCTAATGCGATGCTATTTTTTTACGATTTGAGAAGGTGCTGTTCGTAAGACGCTGAGGGAACTTACGTTACCGGGCATCATTTGAATGGACTTGCGTTGGCGTTGAATGCCGGTTGCACTGTTCCAAACGATTTCAATGTCGTACTGATAGGTTTTGGCAGGATCAAGGTTGCCGGAGACGTACTTTCGAAGAGTTCCAGTTGTACTAGTACGAAAGCCATTGATGGTCACTTGAGCATTGTGTGGGACTTGGAGATGTAGCGTGGTGGACGTTGGGCTTACTTTGACTTCTGGTTGCGGAAGTTCAAAATCATCGCCGTCACCATCATTACCGGGTTGTTCTAGTTGTGGTTCGTCGTCGTTACCTGGTGCTGCGGGTTCGTCGTCGACCGGAGTTGGTGCAGTGGGTTGAATTGGTACCAGTCTAGATTCACCGCTTGCTTTGGATTGGTCAATGTATTTTTGGGGAGCGGGTTTTGCGACCGTGGGTTTAGCTTCGGAAACGTTAACCGGTGCACTATAATAAACGCGTGAATAGATTCGTGGAGCTCGCAAGGGACCAAACAAGGGTGCTCGATAATAGCGATAGTTTGCGTGGTAATGCAAAGCTAGTCGTGTTTCGTAAATGGCATTACGCAGAATTGGGCGATGATAAATGACGGTAGGTCCACAGCAGACAACTACCCGTGAACAACAAGGGTCAATAATGACATTCCCTGCGTTCGCGTGAGATGTTGTAAAGAGTATTACAAGGACGATGGTGGCGAAAATAGATTGTCGCATGTTGGATGGCTCCGTAATACTTGTTTGGGCTATTTATCCGAATCTGGTGAATTGTTTGTTGCTTTACCTATTTTAACACAGTGGCGTAGCAGAAGCAATGGAATTGGCTAATGGAAACCGCGCCTGAGCGCGGATTGCTATGCTGGGCGTAAGTTGCCAAGATTGGTAGCCGTCAGACCGGTCGTTTAATATCGTACGACGTCGCCGGCGTCGTGGTCTGGGTAGACAACTTTAAGGGCGGCGGTTGCTTGTGAAGTGAGGAATTTTAGGTCACTTTCCACCGCGATAAACTGCATCCCCTGTTCTGCCCTTTGCACGGCACTCGCGGGGTCCATAGTGTGGATACCGGTGGGACAGTTTGTCTTTTTCCCGATTTGGATAATTTCTTGGATCGCTGCTTCGTGAGCTGCGGGAGTCGGAAACGTGCCGTCTTCTTCCCGCATTTGGAAACGCAAGTCATTGGGACCAATGAAAATCGCATCGCAGCCAGGCAGACTGTAGATTTCTTCCGCGTTGGCGATCCCTGCTGGGCTTTCAGTTTGAAGTATGACAAGGATTTCGTCGTTGGCCTGCATGCGGTAATCTTCAACATCCGCCGAGAAGTTCATGGCCCCGCTGCCACCACCGACACTGCGATTTCCTGTGGGAGGAAACTTTGCTGCAGCGATGGCAGTTTTTGCTTGTTCCACCGTATCGACCATAGGAACGACGATTCCCCAAGCACCAGCATCGAGTACGCGTTTAATATAATGGTGGCTACCTTCTGGGACTCGAGCCAAGGGGACTCCCCCAGCATCAGCAATTGCGCCAAAAATGGACTCAGCGAGGGACCAATCAAAAGCCATATGTTCGATGTCAAGTGTTAGCCAGTCAAATCCTAAACGAGCGATAACACGCGTCGCGTGTAGATTACCTAAGGTGAGCCATGTCCCAAAAGAGGGCTGGCCGTTGCGTAGTTTTTCCTTAACTGGGTTGGTTCTCATCGCTTGTCCTTTTTTGCTATCCGCACAAAGTAGTTGTGTTAGGTATACTACTAGTCTTCCAGACAATACTCATGTTCTCAAGTCCCCGACGGCTAATTTATGTCAGCCGCTTGTGGGCGTGGAAAGTAAGAGTTGGCCGGAGGGTCAAGTGCACACTAGGTTTTGGTTTGCGGCAAACGATGGATATGTGGAGGCCAGTCGATAATCATGAACTCGAATATTTCAAAGACGCAAGTCAATATTCTCGTAGGACAAACTGAGCTTTTGTGCTTCGGTGCTCGATGGTGGAGTTGTATGTTGCTCGTCGCATTACAAGTTTGTGTTGCGCCAGTCAATGCACAGAGTCGAGATCCCTATGTTGTGCCGCGTCGGAAAATGGTGCAACAGGCGGTCGTCGGTTCCGGGATTACCAATGAACGCGTGATCGCTGCTATGGCGGCAACTCCGCGACATGAATTCGTGCCGGTTAATTTACGGAACAAAGCGTATTTAGATATGTCGCTGCCGATCGGCGGCCAACAGACGATTTCGGCGCCATTTATCGTTTCGTTTATGACGGAAGCATTGGACCCACAACCGACGGATAAGGTTCTCGAAATTGGAACTGGCAGCGGTTACCAAGCAGCGGTGTTGTCACCGCTGGTCAAACATGTATTCACGATTGAAATCGTCGAATCGTTGGGAAACCGAGCGCGGGCAACGTTGAAACGATTGAAATACGATAATGTATTGGCCAAAGTAGGTGATGGCTTCAAGGGTTGGCCCCAGTATGCACCATTTGACAAGATCATTGTCACTTGTTCTCCGGAGCGAGTGCCGCAACCATTGGTGGAACAATTACGTGAGGGAGGGTTGATGGTGATCCCCGTAGGCGAACGATACCAGCAGACGATGTATGTCTTGCGCAAGAAAAACGGCAAGATGCAAGCCGAGGCGCTGCGGCCGACGTTGTTTGTTCCGATGACGGGTAACGCTGAAGACAATCGGCAGGTCAAACCGAATCCACTCAAACCAGCATTGTTCAACGGTGACTTTGAGTTAACGAAAGCAGACTACCCGTTTGTGATTGGGTGGTACTATCAGCGCAACGTCGAGCCGATCGATGACGACACAGCGGCACAGGGAAAGCGGCATGTGATGTTTAGCAACGATAAACTTGGCAAGTCGGCCCATATGCTACAAGGTTTCCCTGTTGACGGTCGTGAAGTCGGCGCGCTGCGATTCGCCGCTCAAGTTAAATTACGAAATGTCCGCCCGGGCAGTTCGCGAGATAAGGTGCCGTTGTTTCTGTTTGTGTTCTACGATGAAAATCGTAAAGAGGTTGGCACTGGTGTGGTGGGGCCCTTTATTGGGTCACAACCGTGGGGTCCGACGCAGAAGTTAATTCGCGTGCCTGTGCAAGCGCGGGAAGCGATTTTACGAGTTGGATTGTTCGGAGGTATCGGCGAGTTTTCGATCGACGACGTGAAAATCCAAGCGGTGAAAAGATAGATCGCAAATTGAAATTTTGATAGACCGCTAGCGAGAGAGGGTGACTTTGGCCCAGAAGGGGTTGAGTCGATCGCCGCGGGTGCGAACGTCTTCGAGCATGACTTCAAGATTGGGTACGATCGGTTCGTTTTGAGTTTTACCGGAGAGGTTGAGCGACACGTTTTCTTGGAAATCAACGATATCAGGATTGAGGTAGACGGTGATGATCTTCGCTGGCGATTTTACTCGGATGCGATTGTTGATTCCAATTTCGGCTTCGAGCAGTGCATCACGGGCTGCTTTGCGTGGCCACTGCAGCGGTAATGTAATAAAGGTTGAGGGCATACCGTCGAGTTCGACCCACCAGAAGAAATTATCCCACGGTCTCATCGTCGTGCATTTGATGGTCTTCGGCGAAAAACTCCTGCGGTGGGTACGCATCCAGTCAAACATGAAGTGAATATCGTCTTGAAAATGGTCATGGCCGCGACCTTTGTATTCGACAATCATCGTGTCGTATCCGAACTTCGTGAGGTAGCGATTGAAATCTTGCATGTTTTGTGCAAGTCGATTTCCGTCCATTTCCCCACCGACAAAATAGAACGAAACATGTTTTGCATTTTGCCAATACCGTCCGACATATTTTCCAGCGGTCGCCGCGATCGGCAGCACTCCTGCCCACAGGTCTGGATGGGCTAAAGCAATGTCCCAGACTGCGTCACCGCCGATGGAATGCCCAGAAAGAAATACTCGGTCGGTATCAATGGAGAATCGCTTAAATGAATTTTGCAGCGCGTACAGAACCTTGCCGTGTTCTTGAGCCGAGTATTCATATTTGTTTTGATATGGCTTGGTCCAGGCCGGGGCGATGACTATGTAGCCGTGTCGTGATGCCTGTCCCAGTCGGAGGTCGGTTTGTTTGTTATAAGTTCCGGCCCACCAGTCGATTTGTTTCTCAGGGGTCCCCCCTGCCCCGTGCAAGCTCACGATGCAGGGATATTTTCGGTAGGGATCGTAGTCGGGCGGTAGCTGGACGTGAAATACAAACGGGGCACCACTAGGCCCAGTGATTTCAAATACGTGATGCAGAGGGTCCTGCTGCTGATCTTGCTCATTGTTATTCGCCGGCTCACCTACTACGGACTCTTCGGCTGGGCCGTTGGTTACGGTGACGAGCGTCGGTTTCATTGCTGCTAGCAGCTTAGCAACGTTTGCGGGTGTGCTTCCTTCGAGTTCGTTCAGACGTTCCAAGATTTCCACTCGCTGCAGCGCATTGGTGCTTTGCAGATAATTTCGAACTTCATTGCGGACAGCAAACAACGAGATCGCGACAGCAAGATTTTCGGTTACCTCGCCCTGCCCCATCAGCCACCCGCTGATTGCCAGGGCGAGTCTCGAGTCTGGCCCGAGGTCGGTGTCGTCGGCGAGTCGATTGAAGTCGGCCATGCGAGCAATTGTGTTGATGTTTAACTGCCCGCGGATTTCTTTTCGAATGGGTTGTATGCTTTGACGCGTTGCTTCATCCTCGAGTTTTGCTAGCAGGCGATCAAAGGCAAGTAGGATTTTATTGCGCATCGCCGCCTGATCGTCATAGTCTTTTAGGAGATCTCGAGCTCGTAGCAGGGTCTCGACTGCCACGCCTTCGCTGGGAAAGTTCGACAACCATTTATAGACACGTGCATGTTGTCCAGCGGTTTGTCGACTTTCAATTTCGGAGATCAAACGTTCTGCGAGTGCTTGGCGCAATTGCACAATCTGCTGTTTGAGATTGGCGAGTTCTGGGAATTGTTCAATAGCGGATTGCAGTTCGAACATAGCGTCTTGATAGCGTTCGCATTGCATGTACAGGCGGACAATCTTCAATCGGTCGTCCGGGTTGTTCATGTCGAGGTGGTTTTTTAGAATGCGGCTGAGAACAGATGTTGGAATTGAGCTCGTGGCAATTCGAGTTTTCCAGATGATGGAATTGTTGGTGACGACACTTTCTAATGTTGCATATCGCGGATTAACTTCGGTCAAGCCTTGGACGATGTGCAGAGCCCCCCGCGACGATTGCATGCTGACGAGTCGTCTACCAAATTCATCGAGGGGTGTAATGTTGAGAATGGGGCCGACGGCGGCTAAGCGTTTACCGATGGTGGCGACCCGTTGGTTGAGCGAGATTCGTTCGAGGTTCTCGGGTGGTGAGTTTACGAAATTGAGGACTTGGTATTCGGAAAAAAATGTGCGGCGAATACCGTCATCAGCAAAATGAACGAGCTTAGTTCCGACTTCTCCACCCGTGTTGCTTGCTGCTAGCGGGGTTTCACCAATTCCACCAATCTTCCCAGGGGAACCTTCGACTTGGACATTGTTCTTAAGCGTGTAGATCGCTGCAGGCAATGTGCTGATCATGGCGAGGGCAAGACAAGCGACAACAAACACCCGCGGTGGGTGGGAGCGGAAAATGCTCGTTCGTAATAGCGTGGTGGTTTGTTTCTTCATTAATAACCAGACTTGCTGAACATTTACATTACGCATTAATTTACATCGGATGTTATTATTTAAAAGTGATAATATTATTATTGAGAACTCGGTATAGTTTGACCACCTAGAATGGCAATAATGGTCATAACTCGAAACGGTTTCTGAACAAAAATCGTAGTTGCCGCTAATCGCTAGTAAGCTTGACATCGCTGTTGGTTTGCTTAAAATGCCTAAGTTACGCAAATTAGGATTTGGTTAAATGTTACGTCGAATCATACTAGTATTAACTCTGATATTAATTTCCGCTGCTGCGACAAGTTTGGTTGCTCTTGGCGCGATATTTCTTGCTGGGGGGTTAAGTGATAGCGGTGCGGCTGGGTTATTTAAGACCATCGCGATTGCCGGTTTATTTGTCTCGGCAGTGGATTTGTGTTTATTAGTTCTTACAATGGCTATTAGTCACGTCGAGCGCGCCGATGACGGTTCTGCCGAAAGCCAGCGGGACGTGGAGCAAGATCATCACTCGTAGTGTGAACTCCTGATATTCAATAGTCTCGACGATCTAAGGCATGTGAATTAGCAGAAGCAACACAAGCATTTGACGCGTTTGATCCAAATAAAGTAATTGAATCAACGCCAACCAAGTAATAGACTCCATGATTCAATTCGAATGTCCACATTGTCGCGAATCGTTGAAAGTCCCTGTGGCTCGCGCAGACACAGAGGCAGTCTGTTCTGGGTGTCACAAGCAGGTACGAATTCCACCCATCGTGAGCCGATCTAATGGCGGGGAAGACATGCCATCGGCGCCACCAGTCATTCAAGACTCTGAAACAGCGGATTCGTCTGCTACCGCAGCAGCCCCTGATGCCGCTAACGATTCTATCGAGCCCAGTGTTGATGATACGGAAGTCCGCAATGAATCCTCAGATACTCAAAGCCATGACCGTGGTGAGGAAGCGTCCTTCGGGGAAACCAACGAAGATTTGGTCGATAGTGGTGGCGCGCGAGTTGAGGTACCCAATAAGCACTTTGATGACCTTGAGGACCGAGTGAAGCGAACTCAACAAGCCAATAGACATGCCGACAAAATTCACCGGCACACGCGCGATCACGCTTTGGTTGGAGTGAGCCGTGCGACGATTTATATCTTTGTAGCGCTCATCGGTTGTGTAGCGCTGACCAGTTTTTGGATCGGAACGATGATCGACCCCGCCGAGGAATCAGTGCTAGATTCTCAGGGTTCGGGTGTGGGATTAGTGCCCTGTAACGGACGAGTGACGTATCGCACTGCGGATGATCCTGAGGCGGTGGATAATCAAGCCTTGGTTTTCTTATTACCCGAGGATTCATTACCGAGTGAAAAATTCTCGATTACTGATCTTGTGCCAGGTGATGATGTGCCGGACACTTTGGCAACGATCGAAGAAATTCGGCGACTCGGTGGTCAGTTTACCGTGACGGACGATGAGGGTAGATTCACCACGGACATAAACCTAGGGCGGTATTACTTGCTCGTTATTTCCGCCAATCAATCGGCTGTCGAAAACCCCCGTCCCGCTGAGATCGCGACTCAAAAGCAACACTTAGATGAACTAGGCATCTATTTTGAACTACCGGCTAAACTGCTTAGCAATCATCGCTATCGTTGGTCACTCGAAGTGGTCAATACACAACGTGATATCCGCGTTTATTTTCGGTAAGCCGGCAACTGTCATTAACCACAATGAACGGTGCCCACGCGCGTTATTCTGCGGCGGGTGCTGCTTTGCGAAGCACGACACCTGAGGCGAACCAGCCACCATCATCGGTGCGGACAAAGGTTCCCGAGGGGCCGAGGTATTTAGCGACAGCAGCGAATTCTGGCATTTTGGAGACGTCGATTTTTTTGACGGTCTTATCACCATCGCCAGAACCCATCAATCGCGATAATAGTTTACCCATCAGCGTTTGCGAGTGTTCGAGCTTACCCTGTCGGATCAGCTCGTAGTTAGGATGGTGTTTGTCATCCAAGCGAGTGAACATTCGCATGCTGGTGCTGGCTGCGCCCATTTTATTCAGCTCAGTTTCTATGCGGACATAGTCTTCTGCCGAGAGAAGATTGGCATCGTCTTGCTGTGTGATGATGTCTTCGATAAAGTCCGCACTTGAGGCGATCAGCACGTTACCGTCGGCTGACACAGTAATGGCCCAAGTACTGATAATAGGTTGTTCGCCAAGGGCTCCTTCTTCCTCCGACTCTTCGTCTTCGCCGAGATCACCAAACCCTTCATCACCAAACGCTCCAAAACCATCTTCACCGAAATCGATCTCTAATTCAATTTCAATATCTTCTTCTTCATTGAGAATTTCCCAAATGCGTTGTCCTTGAAAAACTCGTTCGTGTTTATTGGGCTCGGCAGCCATGAATTTTGCGATAGCTTTTTCAACAGCTTTGGTATCGGTAATTTTGATAATAGCCATCCATTGATTGCTATCGACATCAATGGGTTCACGGAAGTCCGTAATCACAGACATCCGCCCTGCGAGGTAAGCAACGAATTCATCTCGGATATCAAGTTGAGGTCCGTTTACATCGTGGGCAATCCCCTTGAGGATTTCTTCGAAAAGGTCTTGGCCTTCTTCGGAATCCAGGTATTCGTTCACGAGAGTTTTTGCAAATTCGAATGCCTCTTTCATATTCCAATTGATCGTCGAGTAGGTGCTGACAGTGTTGGGAATCCAGGCTTGTGGTTTCTGATTTTCACTGTTGGGGAAATCAAGCATACGCATGGCCAAAACGTACTTGTCAGATTCTTTAGCCGCGATGCGCGGATCGCGTTCTATCCCCGCGTTTGCGGCTGCGGTTTCTTTAGCAATTTGTGCAGTAATCGCAGCCGTTGGTCGTGGAGCTGACACCCAAGTGTGATGACGGAATTCATGATTACCCTCGGCAACATGGACCCAGCCTCCGGCACCCATAATGGCGCCGAAACCTTGGCCAATGAGCAGTTCGTGAAAGTTCTTACCTTGTGGGTTTACTCCAGCCGCAGCTTGAATTGTTTTTGCATAACCGAATGGTTCTACAAACCAGCGGATTTGAGGTTCGGTATCACCGGCCGCTTGTTGGCAATGTTCCATGGCCGATTGATAGGCGGCGATGCCAGCGACATTGTCATCGCCGGGGTTTTCAAATCGATTCAGAATATCTTGCATCACAGCACGATGATCGGTGCTGACGATATGCTCTTCATGGATGCGGTAGTAAACCATGTAAGTTTTGTCCGCGTCTTGTTCGTTGGTGATCGTATACATCACGACATCATGATCATCGATCTTGATTTCAGACCGTTCAGCACCATCTGCTACCAGTTGTTTGCCGATTCGATCGACAAGTTCTTGAGCTTGTTCGACTGCTCCGGTGGCATCGACGATGACGGCTACTGCGTAAGGCTGTGCTTCGTCATTGGGAGCTAACACGGCGGAAGCGGCTTCTCCCGCTCCGAGGTCTTCAAGTCCTTCAAAACTGATGCCTAGCCTGGCTTTTGTCTGATCAAAGCGTGCTTGAAGTTGTTGCTTGAGATCATCTGCAAATGGCTTCACGACTGGGTCGTTCAATAGTTGGTAGATCTGGGTTTTTTCAAAGCGTTGTTGTAGGTCGTCCAAGTTCGGAATGGACATAAAAGCTTTGGTTGTGTTGGGTAATAACTGATCTGCGGCGGGTGCAGCCGTGCAGGTCGCCGTCGAAAAAGTAAAGATAGCGAGCAGTGTTAACAGGTTCAAGCAGATCGATTTTGCCACGGTGCAGTTCCCTCGGGTTTCGCGGTTTTTGACGCTTCTTCTTTGCCGTGCAAGCAAGTCTGTATTGGCAGCCAGAAGAGTTAGTCGTGTATAAGTAGTATTGTAGATAAAAAGTGTTAGCGTTTTCCCAGCAAATGTTATTCACCAAATCCGTTTAGGGTTTTGATTACAAATGTTGATTAAACCCCTACGTTGGCGTAAATATTCTTGTAGCAATTTATTTAAGAGTGCAGCACCAACGTGACAAAACAAAAGCTATCACACTTCTTTGTTATCGGTAAAAAGCGATTTAAAGGTGAGTGGCGGTCATATGGATTGTATCAATGAAATGCGAATCAATTAGGGGGGACGTGCGATAAATGATAAATATTGCGCAGCTTAACATTTCTGCCAACTCTCAAGCTCAATATACGACTGAAAACGAGCGGCAGTGGTTAAAACACAGTTCCTACGGGGGGCGGAATAAACTCCCACGACTTGTAAAACAACCCAAAAACTGACAGCCTCTGGCATGTCCCCCTGCTAGATTTTATATGCAGATAGCGCGATAATTCGCATTATGAACACCTACCATTTGGAAACATCGGTTCACGATCCCATTCATGGGTATATTCCGTATGTCGACTTAGGTGCTGGTGCGGAGGTCTGTGAGCGCGACATATTACACCACCCTTGGGTACAGCGTCTGCGGCACATTCATCAGCTTCAATCAGCATGGTGGGTTTATCCATCAGCAGAGCATTCTCGTTACCCGCATGTTATCGGAGTTATGCATCTAGCGAGCCGCTGGGTTGAGCATCTCTATCCGAGTTTAAAGTCGGTATGCTCGGACGTTCCCAGTCGTGGATATATTGAAACGTTAATGCGGATGGCGGGTCTATTGCACGACGTGGGTCACGGCCCGTTTGGTCATTTCTTTGATGAACATTTCTTGCACCAGTTCTCTCTAACCCACGAGTCACTTGGTGCTCACATCATCCGTGACCAACTTGGTGACTTACTTTCCCAACTACGGGGCAATCCCAACAGCCGCCTAGCGGATGGCGAGCAATTGGATGTTGAGCAGATTGCTTGGATTATTCAGCGGCCAACAACTTCAAGTGATGATCGACAACCGAGGTGGATGATTCTGTTGCGGAGTTTACTTAGCGGTATTTACACAATCGACAACATGGATTTTGTGTTAAGAGATGCCTATATGACCGGATACAGTCAGCGTAGTTACGACATGGATCGCTTAATGCGATATACATTTTTCAGCAACGAGGGGTTAACTCTGCACGACCGCGGTATCCCTGCCCTATTACGGTTCACGGCGGCGCGAGCAGAGCTGTTTCGCAATATTTATTATCACCGCCGGGTGCGTGCTATTGATTTAGCATTGAGCGATGTTTTCGAGGATTCAATTGCGGATCTATTTCCAGGTGATCCACAACAGCACATGCAAGAGTATTTACATTTTACGGATTCGTCGCTGCTAACGGAGGTTGCAACATGGTCCGCCGCCACAGGATCTCATCAATCACTTGGTCGCCGCTGGGATCAAATATTACATTGTCGCATTCCGTGGGAGATGGCCTGTCAGCACACGTTCAGCTTTGGCGAAAATGCAAGTGAAGGGAGCAGTATTTTCTGCGATGCCGACTATGTAGAATCAAAACTGCGAGATGCTTTACCTGCCGAATTGCAGGACATCGAATTGCGGGTTGATATTGCTCGTTACTTGAATCGACCACATTCTCAAGGGGAGTCGATTCCACAAAACTATTATATTGATCCTGCGAGCGATTGTATTCAGCCGCTCGTCACACATCCGCTGGTTGGTCAGCAGGCGATTGTGCAACGCATTTGCCGAGTATTTGCAAGGGACCTGCAACATCGGTCAGCGATAACTGTAGCCCTGGAAAAACTCACGGGCCACGGTGCCGATGATTTAACGAATATGTAATCCCGTGATCGTGTGTGATCATGTACGACTGGTCACCGGGTAGCGGAGTTATGATTATTTCAATAAGAAGAATTAAGCAACACCGACTAGGAGATAGCAACAATGTTTTTAGGATTTGGCGAAGTGATGATGCGGATTGCGCCTGCGGATAAGTTGCGACTGAGGCAGGTGTTACCGGGCCGAGTCGAGATTACGTGGGGAGGCGGAGAAGCGAATGTTTGTGCGTCACTGGCAATGCTCGGTAATGAAGTGCGTTACGCAACCGCTTTGCCTGAAAACGCTTTAGTCGATAGTCTGGTTGCTTCATTACGTGGGCTCGGTGTTGATACATCAGAGATATTGGTGCGGCCAGGTCGTTTAGGAGTGTACTATGTTGAGTGCGGTGCCAATCAGCGCGGCTCAACAGTCTTATACGACCGCGAGCATAGCAGTGTCTCTTTAGCGGCGGCAGCGGAGTACGATTTCGCCAGCATTCTTGAGGGGGTACACTGGTTGCATGTATCGGGAATCACTCCGGCAATCAGCGGCGAGGCTTGTGAGGCCAACTTGGCTTTGCTACACGCGGCTCGAACCGTGGGCGTAAAAATATCGTGTGATTTGAATTATCGTGGCAAACTTTGGAAGTGGCATGCGGAAAAAAATGGCAAGGAGTTAGCGCGCGAATGTATGGCTGAGGTGCTGCCATTGGTCGACTTGGTGATTGGCAACGAAGAAGATGCCGCCGACGTTTTGGATATTCACCCAGTCGGCACCGATGTTGCAGTTGGTGAACTTAATATTGCGGGGTATGAAAACGTCGCTCGGCAGATTGTTCAGCGGTATGACAATGTGAGCCGAGTTGCGATTACATTGCGGGAGAGTATAACAGCGGATCACAACAACTGGGGGGCGATGTTGTTGGATGTTGCAGAAGACCAAGTTTGCTTTTCACCGCTCGATGATAAGCAACAATACTCACCTTTCCGCATTGGTCACATTGTCGATCGAGTGGGCGGAGGTGATTCATTCGCAGCTGGGTTGTTGCATGCCCTGCATAGCGACAAACTTCAAGGAACACAACAAATTATTGACTTTGCCGTTGCAGCGAGTTGTTTAAAACATTCAATAAAAGGTGATTTCAGTTACATTACTGAGGCGGAGGTGCTTGCCTTGGCTGGAGGAAATGCCAGCGGCAGGGTACAACGGTAGTATAGCAATGAAATTGGTTGTCCTCGTTTCATCGCCGCCGTGTCTTACTGTTGGTCGCGGTTAATTAGATAATTAGTTTGATCTTATCTTGTTGGAGTTAGGCATGGCGCACGATCGTTACGAAAATCCTTTAATTAGTCGTTATGCATCAGCGGAAATGGCTGAGTTGTTTAGTCCCCAGCGCAAGTTTTCAACTTGGCGACGGATTTGGATCGCCTTAGCTCAGGCACAACAAGAGCTCGGGTTAGGGGTTACAACGGAACAGATCGACCAGCTCCAGGAGCATGTGGACAACATTGATTTTGATGCGGCCCGCCAATATGAGAATAAATTACGACATGACGTGATGGCTCATGTCCACGCCTACGGAGATGTCTGCCCAGACGCGCGACCCATCATCCACCTCGGAGCCACAAGTTGTTTCGTAACCGATAATACAGATTTGATTATTTTGCGAGAGGCCCTGGTCGCCGTGCGATCTCGCTTGGCCGCTGTGATTGACCAACTAGGCACCTTCGCCGCTGAAACACAGAATTTAGCAACGCTAGGTTTCACTCACCTGCAGCCCGCTCAACCAACGACGGTTGGCAAACGCGCTTGTTTGTGGGCCTACGATCTGGCCTTGGATTTAGAGGAAGTGGTACACCGTATTGAACAAATGCAAGCTCGCAGCACCAAAGGCACCACCGGTACTCAGGCTAGTTTCTTGAAGCTGTTTGCTGGCGACCATGCTAAGGTTAAGGCACTGGAATCGAGTGTGGCAGAAAAACTCGGATTTACTACAAGCTACGCAGTTACCGGTCAAACCTACTCGAGGAAAATTGACTCACAAATTTTGGACGTGTTATCCGGCATCGCCCAAAGTTCCCACAAGGCAGCTTCAGATTTTCGCTTGCTGGCCAACCGCAAAGAACTAGAAGAGCCATTCGAGAAAGACCAGATCGGGTCATCTGCAATGGCTTACAAACGAAATCCGATGCGTAGTGAACGAATCTGCTCGTTAGCTAGGTTTGTCATTAGCTTACAATCGAGTACGGCCAATACGATGGCCACGCAATGGCTGGAACGTACATTGGACGACAGCGCGAACCGGCGTTTGGTTTTGCCACAAGCATTTTTAGCGACCGATGCAGTATTGATTCTCTATCAAAACATCACTTCTGGATTAGTGACTTATCCACAGGTTATCGCTAAGAACCTGCTGGCAGAGCTACCATTTATGGCCACAGAAAATATTCTAATGGCTGCCGTTGCAGCTGGTGGTGACCGTCAAGATTTGCATGAGCGAATTCGGCTGCACAGTTTGGCGGCGGCGGATCGCGTTAAGCAACAGGGTGAAGCAAATGATCTAATGAGTCGACTGGCTGCCGACGAAGCTTTCGCTAGCGTTGATCTCGACGCCATGATGGATGCTTCACAGTTTGTGGGGCGAGCGCCTGAGCAGGTCGCTGAATTTATCGAGGATGTAGTCGGACCGGTTCGAGCGGAATATGTTGATGCTGCCGTGACGGCGGAAGTCAATGTATAGTTGGCTCTATATTAGATCTTGCTTACGTCGTTGACGCCGAGGTGCTCGATTGCATCTTTCACAGATGCCCGAGATGATGAGTCGATGGCCAGAGACGCGGAAGTTTTGATCTTGGGCAACTTGATTTCGAATGGCGAATAATTCTTCGCTTTGAAACTCGAACAACGTGTCACAACGCGTGCAGTGTAAATGATCATGTTGCGGGTAACCGTAATCGTGCTCGTATACCGCTCGGCCGTCTAATTCAAAACGCCGAAGGAGTCCCGCATCTACGAATTCAATAAGTGAGCGGTAAATCGTGGGCCGGCTGACGTATCCTTTTTCACCCTTTGAGGGCAATTGGTCAATTAGCATGTCGGCGTCAAAATGGTCGTGGCTGGCATATATTGCATCTAATAGATAGCGTCGTTGTTGGGTATTGCGCATACCGCGACTTTGCAAGTACTCCTCAAACCGCCGCTGGGGCGTCAAAGAAACTTCGACACTTTTTAGGGTGAATTCTGGCTTCATAGAACTTTAGCGAGACTAGCCAATTTCATCGAGTAGACGGTCGACGGCAATATTCATTTTTTCTTCAGTTTCATATGTCCCTGAATCAATTGCTTCACGAATTTGGTCAACGCGATCGATGCGGATTTCTGGTAATTCGTGTATCTGACTGACCAAATCTGCTGCTTGACTAGCAATCTCCGCTTCAGGTGATATTTCTACCTGATCGGTCGGATTGGTGATAGCCGTAGATTGAGTGGCTTTAGCTGATTCAACTCGATTCGTAGGGCTAACACCTTGCGAACCATGGATACCATTTACTTGCATTACAATT
>DTSG01000575.1 GCA_012965455.1 Planctomycetaceae bacterium
AGCAAATTGAACCATCAAGGCCACCAACGTTGCTACGGCAGCCGAGTCCGCTCCGCCACTGAGCGACACCACAAATCCGCGCGACGCACTTTTCCGCATATAGTCGAACAAACCGAGTGCGATCGCCCGCGCAAACTCCTCTTCCTTCAAATCTGAACTGTCTTCCCACGCGCCGCGGATAATCTCGTTACACGACTCCTCCTCAACGAGAAATTCGACCTCGCAACAAACGACTCCCGTTTGTTGCGACTCTTGTTCAGCACCTCTGGCCTCCGCAACAGCAATGTCTACGACGGCAGAAGTCAGGACGCAATCGCGGTAACAGAAGCGAGGACCCGAAGCGAATATTTCACCGCCACTAGCAATCATCGTGTCCCCATCGTAGATGGCTCGTCCAGCCTCATTGCCGAGCAAATTTGCATACACGTAGGCAACTTGAAACTCACGCGTGCCCTGCAATATAAACTGCTGTCGCACTTGATGTTTGCCGAATGCAAAATGGCTGGCGCTAAGATTCAATATCACATCGACACCCCGCGCAGCCAATCTACCGCCGGGTCGGTCTGCAACCCAAGCGTCCTCGCATATTTCAAATCCAATGCGTACATCGCTGCACTGAAAAATCAAATCGCCCAGAGGGTATGAATCACCATTAAAAAGCAACTCGGCAACTCGCCCAGTCTCCCAGGCTGTAAACCACCGTGGTTCATAATGCAGGCCGTCACCCGCGAGGTTTTGCTTCACCGCAAAACCTATCAATGCACCATCTGCGATGACAGCAGCAGCGCTGTATAAATTACCTTCAAACGACACGGGCAACCCCACACAAACCACCATGGATTTGGTTGCCGGAATGATTTCTGCGAGCATTTCAAGGGCTGTTTCATGGACACCGGTAGCCAAGAAGGCATCCTCACATCCATAGCCAGTGATACACAACTCGGGACAACAAAGGACATGAACATGTTCGTCCCGCGCTTGCTCAATCGCTGCCAGAATATGCGATACATTGCCATCCCAATCCAATGGAGTTTGGTTCAGTGCAGCGGCAGCTAACTTGATTGACATCATTGCTTGGACTGTAAAGTTTTCGTTGCTTGAGGAAGCTCTGGGTCAACAAAACCACGGGCACCGCGACCCTCTTCATCGATGCGATACTCAACATCGAAACGAATACCCTCAGTATCCGCATGCCAATATTGTTCACGTTTTCCATCTGCCGGTTCAGCCAGTGGCCGGATGATTCGCATACCTACGCCTAAGGAAGGACCACTCGTAAACCACCAAGGACTCAGCGGAATGTTGGGATCCTCTTGACGCCATTCATCATCACTCGACGCCAACCGCGAGGCACTGCGGCAGGCTCTGGCATCAACATCATAATATCCGCCCTTGCAAACGCGTGGATATAATTTATCGGATTTAATCAGGGCTTGGTCTACCGTCAATGGCTTGGCTTGTATCTTCTTCAACGCTGCAAACCCATCGTCATTCATCGCATCGAGAACCCATTCGGCAACGTTACCATGCATGTCGTATAAGCCCCATGGATTGGGACGTTTTTCACCCACGGCGTGTGTGGTTTCCTCTGCGTTGCCGTAGTGCCAAGCATAATCATCTAATTTTTCTGCTTTGCCATCAAACGAAAAGGCGGTCTTTGTGCCCGCGCGACAAGCATGTTCCCACTCGGCTTCCGTCGGCAATCGATAGAATCGTTCACTCATTAATGACAACCACTTGGTATATTGTTTCGCCGCATATTGGCTCATCGAAACAGCTGGCAGGTCTAATGCCTCACCGTTGACGAAAGTAAATGAAGGATCGTAAAGGTTCGATGGCGCCGAAATGATCAGTCCATCGTGTTTTTCGGTTATCTTACGCATCCCATGAGTTTCAAATCCTTTGAACACATCGTGCACCACCATATAGGCCTTGTATTCAGCCCATGTCAATTCGTATTGAGACATCCAAAATGGCTTGATCTCAACTTCGACTTGAGGGCCTTCGGAAGCCTCGCGACCCGCTTCACTAGCAGGGCTTCCCATCTGAACCAGCCCGCTTGGGATCGGGATCATTTTGTAAGTCACATCTGTCCCGGGAATCTTCGCCGTGTAAGGAATCATAAATCCCTGAGCAACCTTCACTGCCGGTCCAGTTGCCGGTTTCTCTGCAACCACCGCGTGAGGCAACTCCGCGTAAGCACTTGAACCGATACAAAGCAGCATTGCAAACAGAGCCAGTACAGCTATGGTCGTCGCTTTTTTGGCCATCATTTTCAAACTCATCGCCGGTTTCCCTCGATTCACGTCTTTCGCTCAACTTGCTAAATTCAATCTACCACTTAATTATATCAGACACCTTCCAAGATGCTAGGCGAGTTGCCGAACTCAGTTTTTAGTTAATTTATAATTCGTGCTAATTTGTGGTCATTCGTAGTTGAAGTTTACCTACGGCCCCCAGCAGCAAACGCAGGAGGGTCCCTACTTTTTTTAGGGGCAGATTAATTAAATATCGGCAGACTCCTCTATAAAGGCCTGTAAGCCAGCGAGCGATTGCTTCTTCACTCGATTCAACATCCGCGGACCCAACAGAACCTGCCATACGCGTTCTAAGGGGTCTGCTGGGAGATCACCGTACGTTTGCCAAATAATCCGGCAGAGGCCACCATGTTGCACAAACTCAATTCGGTCCCATTTGGATTCCGGAATCGCATCCCAGACAACACACGTTAACAACCGCATGCCGTACCATTCTTGCCGAATCTCCATGTGACCGGACATTTGGTTTCCACGCCACCGCCAAACTTGCCCCAACCCGACTCGTGGTCCGCTGAACTCACTGTGATAATTTCCCAGCCGCGCAGAACAATAATAACTCCAAGATTGCCAAGTCTCTAAATCTCGCATCACGCGAAACGCATCGTCTAGTGCGATTGGTAAATCTCGGACCACCTCAGTCAGATGCTCATCCGGCAACTGAGACCCAATCAACGATAACACCGTGCGAAGAATGATCAGCACTAGTAAAAGAACAAGAATCCAAGCCACATAAATAAGCAACATGTTTTCTCCTGCTACTCGGTTATCCTATCCGTCTCTTTGGTCCTGCGCACGTTGTTCGAGAGACTTCAAGCCAAACTTCAACGATCCCAACAACATCTGTCTCCCCATCAGACATCCAACTAACCGGCTCAACGGACGACTTCCCCAATCCACCGCGGTTTCCCACCGCACCTCCGTCTGACCGTCTTGCTCCTTGAAGGATATGCTGCCAATCATTGGCGCAGGACACATGTCCATGCTCAATGCATAAACAAACCGTTGGTTAGCCTCACTCTCAAGTATTTCAATTTTACCGGGATATTTTGTCTCACTCCAAGTCCACACTTGTCCCACTCCACTATCGGGCCCACTAAATTCACTCACATACCCCTTCATCTTCTCGGGACTCCAAGCACTCCATACTTGCCACGTCCGCAAGTCGTTGATCGGCACGAAAATTTCGCTAGCCGTTGCTGACAGTGTTTTCGAAAGCGTCACGGTCATATTTTGAGGTACAAAGTGCCCGCTGATCCATGCCAACACCAAAATGCCAAAGCCAATGCCAACAATGTATGCTATGTATGTCACGATAATCATTTGTTACCTATCTTCGCTTTTCTGTCGCGTTTTTTGTTGGTTTTTCCGGTTCACAAACTCATGTCATTAGACATCGACTCCAAGCGGCGCCTCTTCGCCAAGCTGGCTATTTTTCGCGGTTGTTGGCAATAGAAATACAGCAGCCACACCTAGCAAATAAACATATCCACATACGCGACCAACTTGATCGTAGTTGCCTTCAAAAAAGGATTTCAGCGCCAAGGACGTCACGATTATCAACAAAGCGACTATCACCCGTCCAAAATTAAAGCTAACTCCGCTACCGGTCGACCGCACACGGGTGGGAAACATTTCGGGCAGGCACAACGGCAGCCACCCAAAAAAGAATCCGCTGAAAAACCCTAGTCCTCGCACCCAAAACAAGAAACCGTCGGCAGAAGGATCTGGCACCGAATACAGGAATTGAGTGCAGGTAAAGGCCAAGAGGCACAGCAATGCATAACTAAATCGGCGGCCCAGCAAGAAAGCTAAAGCTCCGCCAAGCAAACTACTTATCGCCCCAGGCCACGAGCGGTGAAACGATGCTTGAGCTTTTAGATTTGAAGTTGTCTGAATTTTTTTTTCCGAAGCACCCGCTGGTGTCTGCGATCCAGCACTTCCAATTTCCTGCTTAGCCGTCACTTGTTCATCAAATTCAGCCGACCAATAGTTAGCCCAATTAGCAACCCCCCAGCCACCAAACAAGGGCACAAACGCTAACACAATCCCAATAATCGTTAGCCGTAAATGCGGGGGAGAGAATACCTCACTCAAACCAACCTGTTCGCCCGCCATCGATTGTTGATGCTGTTCAGCCAACCATTTCGGCGACTCCGGCACCAAAAACCACGACGCGACCGCTAAAACTATCGGACTCGCCCCAACAATCATCGCCCAATGCCAATGGTCCGGCGTAACATCCACTTGCATGCACAGCACAGCAAAAAACATAATGCCGACATTTGCAGACGTCCCCAACACTCCGGCTAGAATCGGTTTCGCTGTGTTGGGCCAAGCTTCCTGTAGCAGCGCCATTCCATTGGGCCACATTCCACCGATACCAATGCAAGTCAAAAACCTCAGCACCCAGAAGACTTCAACTGATAGAGAAAAAACACTGATGGCAGAAAATACAGCATAGCATCCAATGCTCAGGGACATCGCTCGCGAACGCCCATAGCGGTCACCAACCCAACCAAACAAGTATCCGCCGGCAGCGGCTCCCAGTAAAAATGCAACCACCAACCAACCCGACCACTTTGCGACTTCAGCCTTATCAACACTGGCACCTAACAGATCACGAGCTGCCGGATGATGTACAATTCCGTTGATACCCATTTGCACACCGGCAAACATCCAACCAAGAAAGGCCACCATCAAAATCGAAACGCATTGGGATTTGGTAAGCGGTGATTCTGATGCTGCGGGCATTATTACTTACTCGTGGTGGCCAATCGTATACGCGACCCTACTGATATTGAGCAACAAACTCTTGGCAGCGATTAATATACTTAGCTGCATCTTCGGGTGTTCGAATTCCCTGGGCTTGGTGAATCGTAAAGTAACCGTCATAGCCTATTTTCTTGAGCGCCTTAAAGACCTCGCCAAAATCAACCCCACCCTCTTCCCACAACGGCAAATGATCAAACCGGACTTCACCACGGCAATAGGTTTCCAGTGAGTCTCCGCCTTCTGGATTCAAGCGATGATTCTGCACATAGACGTTCATAATATGGGGAGCTAGTCGTTCTACGGTATCGGTCGCATAGGACTGACCGTTGACCATCAGATTGGCCGGTTCATAAATGATCCCGAAGTTCTCGCGGTTAATCTTCTTCAGAACAGATAGTACCTGATCGACTTCTTCGAAAATCGTCGCCGTATGCAGTTGATGCGCGAGACGAATCCCGCGTTCTGCCGCTTCGTCAGTCGCTTTCTGAGCTGCTTTGATATCAGCTTTCGTCTTCAAGCAGACTCGAATCAAATCACAATTCAGCGATTCCGCTACGTCTAGCGAAGGGCCGATATTCTGCAAACTCATCGGCCCTCGGTCGTTGTTAAGCGGCACGTCGGAATCGGCTGTAACCATCGAAACAACTAAGCCCGCTTCTTCAATCGACTGGCACAGGCCAATGCGATATTCGGAATAGCTTTTTACCCCGGCGGCACTAGCGCGCATACAAACGGCTGCAGCACCTGAATCACTTACAGCCTTAAGAAACCTGTCCATGGGCAGATTAAGTTTCGTCTTACACGAAGACTCGATAATCCTCACGGACACTGACAATTGCATAGCACCATTACCTTTTCGGAACAACTTCTAACTCTAATCAAACATTCTAGACCGCTTGGACAGATCACTGGCAACTTTGCTAATACCTTGCCAATGCCATGACCATATCACCGCCAAACTACCTAACAATACGTTGTATACTGACTTAATTGTAACGAAGTTCGGCTTTTTTGCCAAAGCATCTGAGCCAAACACGACAAAAGCCCACCAACAATTTAGTAGGTGAGCTTTGTAGTGAGGATGCAGGGACTTGAACCCTGGACCTACGGATTAAAAGTCCGTTGCTCTACCAACTGAGCTACATCCTCTTAAGCGTTTAAGTTGAATTGGTACTCGCGAATTTGTCAACCACTTGAAGCATCAATACACATGCATCACATGGCCTCTATATTTTCGACCAAATAGACGTATTACTTTTGTCCAATTGGAGAAAGCCCAATGGAATATAGATAGTCGGCAGTCCTCACGAGCAAGTGTTCGCCGGCTAACGCCGGTGTGGCCATCGCCATCTCTTCCTCTCCTAAGCGATTCCGCCCTACCAATTCGTATTGATCACCCGCTTTAAGGACAAATGTCTCGCCATCTTCATTCAAACAAAACACGTGCCCTCG
>DTSG01000576.1 GCA_012965455.1 Planctomycetaceae bacterium
TGAGGCTGATAACTCACTAATTTTCATGGGGCGGTTGTCAAGACCGCCCCTTTTTTTGTATAATGCCGAGCTATGGCTAGTACCAAAGAATACTACTGGAGAAAGTCCAACCCAGCCGGGAACCCCGTCAGGCTCAAAGACGGCAGCAACCTGCCGTTTGAAGAGGTGGTGGACATGGTCGGTTTTGCTATTGTTGGGGAGGAAGTGAACAAGGAACTTGAGGCAAAAGTTGGTGGGGGCATGGCACCAAGTACGAAGGCTGAGTACGATGAACTAAAAAAAAAGCCACCGTCAACTCCATCCGGGCGTCAATGGCGAGAGGAACTCAGGGGGGACGTGGTTTCAGGGTCAGCCCACCACGTCCGCGCCGCCGCTGCTGCGGAGGTTGAAGCGTCTGCTGCTGAGCCTAAGACAGCGGTAGAGAAGCAGGCCAAGGCTGAGGTGCTTCCCCAAGAAACCAAACCAAAGGCGGGCAAGCGCAAAGGTAAAAAATGATATACGAGGCTCTGGTCCAAGAACTAAAGGGCGACATATGGCCCGAAGGAGTTCCTGAGAATCTGGTTGCCCCTATCAATAACAGTATTGAGGCGGCCATAACTCACGTCCAGAGGTATGTCCCGTGCCTTCAGAACAGGCACATCAACAGATACCCCCAGTGCTCCACCTACTTTCAGGGTGGCAAGACTGTGCTTGATGCGCCCAAGGGGCGTATTGATAAACTATACACAATCCTAGATGAGCCGAGTGAAGAGGTTTACCCGGCCGTCTTTGAACAGGTAACCAAGGAGCAGCTTGACTGTGAAAGCCTCAAGCACATTGCAATGGCTTTCCCGCCACCCAACGCGGACTTGGCGGTCCTGCCTTTGGGAAAGAAGTATCCTGAAGAAGATTCAGATTACTTGGTGGACAGCACAGGGGCAAAATTGTCCACGCTGAAGAAACATGGCAGAGCCGTGATCGGGAGGTGGGCAATTGAAAGAGACAAGGTTTATGTTTCCCCTTGGATTAACTCAGATGAGTTGGTCTCGTCATCGTAAGCTATGAACCCTCCGAAGTCCTGAAGTTTAACCGGGTTCGTATACCCGAAGTCACCGCAATTATCGTCTTTAAATATCTCGTCCTTGTCTGGTATTTCGGAACTATATGTTTCGTTAACCTCAAGATATCCCGCCGGGAACTGTTCAATCCTGATGAGGCATTGCTCGCCATTGCCCGCAAACTCCCATCCCTTGGTTCCTTCTTGGCCAACTAAAACTTGCAGTTCCCTGTCAGGCTCAATGGTTACAACCTTGTTAAAGATTGCCCCATCTATCTTCCTTGTGACCGTCTTTGGCACACCGACTATCGTTATCAGGCTGTCACTCGCGTTGTCTTTGTGCGGCAGCATTGTTACATGTTCGTTGGCTTTAAAACCTTGCTGCACACCACCGACAGTAATCCTTATGGAGCTTCCCAGCTTCTTGCCGTGCCTGCGCTTAAAGTTAGCGAACTGATTGCCCCCGGCAGTAATGGTGAGCCTGTAGTACGATCCCTTTGCCAGTTCGCCAAACTGTCCCTCCTTGGTTTCTATTCCGCCAAAGTTGTGGTCATACGGGGCGGATAGAATCTGGCAGGTGTGGCCCTTCTTGTTCTCGTCATAGTGCTCCTTCCGTGCGGCATACTAGCATAAGAGTAAATACATGCCATTGTAGTGTTCTTTCAACATCAGCTCAAGTACAACGATGATCTGCATATAATTATACAGACA
>DTSG01000577.1 GCA_012965455.1 Planctomycetaceae bacterium
TGCACGATCTGCTCCAACCGGCGTATTGCCGAAAACAACACCCGAGAAGAAACTCGAGAATTCTGCGAAATCCTGCTTGGACCACACATCAAATGGATGTTTGTGGCATTGAGCACATTGAATGCGGATTCCCATAAAAACATAGGCAAAACTTATCGCTCGTTCAGGGGGATTCCGAAACTCACGTCGAGCCCAATAATATGGCATCGTTTCCATTTGGGAAATTTTTTGATCACGATCAACACCATGCAATTCAGTCATGTCTTTACAGTAGTCAATGTAGGATTGATTTGGTTTTCTGGATGTCGCTAAAATGATGCCCTCAGCTAGTTCATCATAGGGCATGTTCTTAGCAAGCCGCTGCTCGATCCAACGATACCAAATCTCACCTGGTGCATTACGTACGGGAGACGTATTCACTAATTGTTGATCGTTGTTGCCTGTAAAGTCACATAATTTGGTTGCCCACCAAGCCGCATAGGCCGGAGTTTCTAACAACTCATCAATTTTATTAGATCGTTTATCGGCAGACGTGTCCGCCAAGAATTCCTCGACGGCTACGGCTGTTGGTAAGGTGCCTGTGAGATCGAGTGACAAACGCCGAAAGAATTCCGCATCCGTGGACAAGGCCGCTGGCACAATACCTAGTTTGCGAAGTTTTTCAACAACCAATTCGTCCACCCGCGTCGGCGTTTCAACTTTGGGATATCGGCGACCTGCAAGTTTACTGACGGGCCGTAATACCGGAATCGGTACAACAGCTTTGTCATAAGCGATCACCACATGCGTATCACCAGTGCCAATGCCGGCCGTAATTAAACCGTTTTCATCAACCGCTGCTATCACTTTATCGTTGGTTGTAAACCGCACCAATGGAGTGACATCTTCTCGCGACCCATCTTGCCACACAGCAATCACGGTCAACTGTTCCGCTTCGCCTGTCGCTGAAAACTGAATTTCCGTGGGGCTGATTTCTAATCGCGTTAGCTTGGCAACATTATCTCTATCAAAGGTAGCACCACCTTGAATCCAATTGTGTAAAACGCGATATTCCCAACCTGCGGGATCAAATCGCTTACCGCCGCCATGGATATCCGCATCGGTCGGCATCGTTAACACTAAGCTAGCCTCAGAATCCGCTGTATCAATACGAGGGCTATCAGGATTACTTAATTCTTTGAAGTCCGCTGCAAAGTCGTAGCCAAACAACGACAAACGAAAATCACCTCGACCCTGAAAGGAACCATGGCAGGCGCGGCCATTACACCCTAAGCGACTCAAAAGAGGCACAACATGCTTTTGAAAATCTGGGACTTCATCAATGTCGACATCAGAAAAGCGGCTTGGCAAGGGTGGAACTGTATCCACCGCTTCGACCGAGACTGCTATCAGGCTCATCCCCACCAGCAAACCAACAAAAATCAATAGGCGACTTTTCATGAACAACCTTCTTTGAAATAAAAGCTTCGTACTCCGACGAAATACTCTTTGAACCACTATTAATCTATCGACGTATAGCAGGAGTTCTCTTGAAACAACAAATATTACATATAACATCTAATTCCAATTTGGATATTATATCGTGCATTTTACAAGCTTTCCACTGCAAAGAGACCTTTACTGCCCCGCATAATACGTAATAAGGCGAAACCAACGACTGTTTCAGCCATCAATGAGTGTACTTCAGTTAAACCCCATAAACGCCGACAAGTAGTGTAGGTTCTAAGCAAATAATCGCAGA
>DTSG01000578.1 GCA_012965455.1 Planctomycetaceae bacterium
TCGCTTACTTGAAAAAACGAGCGCAGCAGGCTTGAAGGACGTAGACCATGGCAAAGAAGAAAGTTGAAACTGTTTTCTTAGTATGTGAAGAAACAGGCGATTACAACTACGCGGTTAGGCGAAAATCTGGAGGCGAGCGACTGTCGGTTAAAAAATACAGTCCACGTCTGCGTCGCCACACAACACATGTGGAAAAGAAAAAATAACGTCTGTCAATGTGCATTCATTGTGATGTGGCGTTACGCATGAGATCGCTACAGACCCAAGGGCAATAGCATGAATTTTGTTTTTCGTATTCAGACCAAAACCGGCGGCATCGTCGGAAATATCGTCATTCAGGCTCGTGATCAGTACGAAGCCGAGAACAAGCTACGAAAAAATTACCCTGAATGCACCATCCTGAACTGCAGCGTTCGGTAGCGGACGTCGGAAAAACCAAGCGATCAGCATCCTTTGTTATTTTCAACCGATGTCACCCCAAAAATCTAGCGGACTCAAAATTGTTCGCAATACACTATAATAACGGCTCGCCAATTTTTTTGATTGGCGAGTCTTTTGATTTTGCCGGCAAGTGGAGCAAGCCACAGGACGGCTTCTACCAACAAATTCAAAAACTAGATCAAAGAAGGCGAGGTAGCAATGCGCAAACGATGGAAGTTTCAATCTTTCGATCCTGATGCAGTTGCTGCTCTAGAATCCTCGGCTCGAGTGCCTAACATCGTGGCCCAATTACTTATTGGCCGCGGGTTAACCGACCCTGCGGCGGCTCAAGCCTTCCTGCATATGAAGCTTACTGACTTGCGCCCACCCGGCGAATTGCCCGGCGCTCAGTCCGCTGGCGAGATTATCTACCAAGCGATTCAAAACAAGCAGCGGATTGAAATATATGGAGATTACGATGCGGATGGCATGACCGCTACGGCCATCTTACTACGTTGCCTAAAACGACTCGGCGGCGATGTCGGATACTTCGCTCCCAATCGAATGGACGATGGCTACGGTTTAAACAGCGATGTATTAAAACGGTTGCATCAGCAGGGAACGCAAATGATCATCTCTGTAGATTGCGGAATTGCCAATGCCGAACAAGCAGACTTAGCCAACGAATTAGGCCTACAATTAGTCATCACGGATCACCATGAATTTGGCGATCGCTTGCCCGCTGCCGCTGCGATCGTACACCCCCGACTGCCGGGATCCGATTATCCGTTCGGCGGTCTTTGTGGCGCCGGTGTGGCCTTTAAAATTGCTTGGCTCCTCTGCCAACTCGACAGCGGTGCTGAGAAAGTCACCGCCGAGCATCGTGATTTTCTCATGATGATTTTGGGGATCGCAGCGATTGGTACTGTAACCGACGTCGTGCCATTAGTTGATGAAAACCGCGCTATCGTAATGCATGGTTTGCACAGTTTAAAGAATCAAGCATGCCCAGGTATCGAAGCATTAAAAAAAATCACCAAAATCCACAACAAACCACGCCTGCATAGTGATGATATCGGTTTCAACCTCGGGCCGCGATTAAATGCCGCTGGACGATTAGGTCAAGCAGCGCTCGGCGTTGAATTGCTGGCGACTGATGATCCCAAGCGTGCGCTTGAACTCGCCACCTACTTGGATCAACTCAACGAAAACCGTAAGACGATCGAACGCAGCATTAATATTGCAGCAACGAAACAAATCAAAGAAAGCTACGATGTCGATAACGACCCGGCGTTTGTCTTAGCCGGTCATGGTTGGCATGCCGGAGTGATCGGTATTGTCAGTGGTCGCTTAGCGGAAAAATATGCGCGGCCGGTCATCCTCATCGCCCTCGATCAACTAGCGATCAAGCCCGGGATCGGATCAGCCCGTAGTGGCGGCAGCGTTAACCTACATAAAACACTACAACGCTGTACGCAACACCTAGAAAAGCACGGCGGCCATGCAGCCGCAGCTGGACTTACTATCCAAGAGAAAAACGTCGACGCTTTTCGCAGTGATTTCTGTGATCAAGTCGCAGAAATGCTAAAAGCCGAGGGGCAAATGGCGGAGTTGTTTATCGATGCGGAGGCTCCTTTTATCCAACTAACAACTCAGAACGTCGAGCAAATACAACAGTTGGCGCCATTTGGAAAAGACAATCCTCGCCCAGTATTCGTGGCTAGTGAAGTCGAAATTGTGCCCAAGTCAGCCAAGCGAATGGGCGGGGGTCAGCGTCATCTAACCGTCACGCTTACCCAATTCAATAAAAAAATACGTTGCGTCGCATTCGGACAAGGGGATTGGGCCGAGGAACTTGATCAAGTCAGTGGACCAATCGATGTTGCCTTCAAACCCGTAATTAATGAATTCCGCGGCCAACGTAACGTTGAATTACACATCGAAGACTGGCGCCTCAGTCAGTAGGGTGGGCTCAGTCGCGGTTCGCCGATTCGTTCATAATTTCCGTATACCGTTTGATACTTCGCTCATACGCCAACCAAGCTTCGTCTCTTTCCTCTTGGCTAATATATCGATTACGTAATTTCCAGAGTTGTCGCGTTGATTCTAAGCACCATTGCGCACTGCGACGCGAAGCACGGATAGGTTTTTCAGCGACAATTACGTTTACTGGATTAGTATGTAATTGTGGAAATTGACGCAAAGCAACCCAACTACTCTGGGTAATCTCTACATCAAATTTAAGCTGGTGCACTTTACCGTCTGCGGGAACGCGCTGCTGGGCAATTTTCTGTCCGTTCACAACTAATTCAACAATCCGCTGACCGCCTTTTACATATTCAAGACTGCGGGGAGCATGCAATTGCACCGTATCTCCAGCGACTCGGTTCGACTCAGGGTCTAGTGTCCCGTAGGCAACTCCAACGGGTGTCGCCGGAGCAAACGCGACATCCGCCGTAACTTGGACTGATCCCGCTTGGGCCAATTCAACGTCTTGTCGTCCTGCGGAATGACCAGCGACTGCAAAAGACAACGCATGCGCGTATCCATCAGAAACATACGACTGTCCTTTTCCTAATCCCAAACACCACGCCGTATAATCAACCCGCTTAACATCTCCCAACTGTACATAGACTCGACCCTGCCCTACTCGACGACTCGACATACATGGAAAATCTGTCTCGCCGCTCAATTTCAACGGAAAGCCACAGTTTAAAAGGTGGTACCAAGTATTCCATTCGGACACACGGGGTGTATCCATAGCGCTGATGAAATCACAGACACCCTCAGGTACACTCACCAAAACCTCCATCGCTCCCCGACCACTCATCGCAGCAATGGCAAAATTAGGTAGTTGTTCAGCGGCGGCTACGAGCGAATTTTGAATTTCTTCACGATCTAAAGCTTGATCACGGTTTTTATCCGTTTGCACAAACGTTGCTGGAAACAATCCGCCTTCATATTCCGCTGCGGAAATCTTACCATCTTTATCCGTATCATATTGGTTAATTGTCCACTGAGCTCCTCGAACTTCATCGACTCCCAAAGCTGAATGAGGATACCCAGTCACGCCTCCCTGCTCTTTACACCACCGTAATACAGGAACTGTCCAAGATGGCCAGTTATCGGTTTTCGTACCCTTGGAACCTGGGTAAGTTTGATCTTTCAAATTGAGCAGGCAAACGTGACCCATCGCCGCAGACCCAAAACCACTAATTTCCAAATCATATTTCAGTAGTGTACGGGGTTCACTTAACTCCAATGCAACCGGTGAAAAATACTGACGCTGAAAATCAAAACAGGGACCCCAAGTCAAAACGCAACCGACATTTAACCCTTCGCCTTTGACTTGACGGAACATATCCGCCGGAGTCACTCCTTCTGTCGGCGACGTGTAATGCGAGCATCCTGCGCCATGGATGTGGTGGTCACCACTGAAATAGCCAAAGGCATTTGGATCTATCCAGCGGCGCAACTTCACGTCTAGTCCAGTCTGCTGCCCGTTCTTCGGCTGTTCAACTCGGAGTCGCTGGTACTGAACTTGATATTCGGGCCCACGGCTACTGCTAATCTCATACTCTCCGGCAGGCAACAGCACCGTTTCCCCATCCGCGCGATAAACCTGAGGTTGAAAGAATAGATCAGGCGCCAATCGTTTTATTTGAGAAGGATATACTCGACCCTGCGAATCGGTGATGATAAGCCGTGCCAATGAGGGCTCTTTATTCTCATCTCGGATGTGCAACTTCACAGCAACTGCGGGCTGTACACGAAACAATACGGGTAACTCACCACGAAAACCTAAGTCCTGAGTGCCAGAGCCCACATCAAACTGTAAAGTTGCTTCACGATTTCCAGATTCCGTACTAGAAATCAAAGCAATAACATACTCGACCGTTAAACCACTTAACCGCGGTGTCATGGGAGGATTGCGGAATATTTCGATCTCAAGAAAACGTTTTATCGACCCGGCAGGCGCCGCATCTTCATCACGATTCAACTCGGTTTGAGCTTGCCGTTTCAAGGTTCCTAAGGATGCGCCAGCATAGACCGCTCCTCCTTGGGGACTTTTGATATGCAGCATAGTTTCAACAGCACCTTGATTATGTACCTTTATCAGTACCGGTACAAAGCCGTGTTGTTGCAGTTCTGCGCGAGCAGCACCTCGCTTTACTTTAACTCGCACCTCAGGATTTATGTTGACCGCCGCTAACACTACCGAGTCCATTAATTGTTGCAGTAAACGTCCATCACGAACGGATGCAGCTGCTTTAAGTCGCTGCTGCAGATTTCGCTCAAGTGGATGACCTAAGGTCTGCAGAGCTTCCAGCACACGCAATATATTTGCGGCCAGAGGTTGTCCTTCAACCGTAATTACTTCCACTTCGTCGCTCGACTGCACAGCAACAACTGATGCGCCGCTGAAATTCAATAACAGCATCGTCGCCAGACAAATACTAACTAATAGAAAACGGTGCTTTGACATCATAAGTCAATTCTCTTTTATGTTTGTCGATGGTGTTGCTGCTGTTATATTCTAACGAAAATCGAAGGATTCGCTGCTCATAAGAGAACGGCTTTGACCGAATTGTCGATCAAAGCCGTTTGAATTGTAAAACTCTGCAACGGTAAAATTATTCGATTTTACCTGAGCCATCTGAGCTTAAGGTAATTTTGAGTGTCGTCGGAGACTCGATTGCTCCCACAGAACACTTGTTATCCCAACGAGTATCCGTGGAGTACGCCAATCCAAATATTTCGTTAATCAACGAAGTAGAGGGCATATCCATATTGTCACCCATCATGGCCATCATCTCAGCCGCTGGATCGGCGCCATCTGCCGGCGGTTCACCTTCGTCAGTCGGCAGATCCTCTTTTTCATACTTAACAACACGCAATGTATAATCTCCTTCGACAGCTCCATCTACAATTGCGCCATCTGGGAAAGTAGTTACTAGCGTGAAATTGCCTTGAGCATCCGTCTTACCGTCTGCTGGCTTGGCTGTACCATCGCCACCATCTGGCATGACTGCAATTGTTGCATCTGCAAGGGGTTCACCGTCATAGGTAACCGTACCCGTAACTATAGTTAAAGGAGGATGTGAGGCTCCGCAACCAACAACCGTTACCATCAGGGCAACGCAAAACAGGCCAATGATCTTCTTGTACATTGTCGTCTCTCTTTTCTGAAAAGGATCTATTATGAGTAGAATTCGAATTGTTCTATATATGTAGATAGGTTACCCGAGGAAATAATTCCCTAAAAATAATGACCGGCAACATATAGTTGAATATAACACTTCAATTCAACCAATAACAGCAATCTATTACCAAATCTTATCAGGAATTGTGATAGATTTGCTTCGTTTTCACTAAAACCAATACAAGCGATTTACCTTTACATTGTGTTCATTCGCTTACGAGTCTTAGTACTCCGGCTGAATCACCTGTCATCCAAGCCTCTTTGTGTGGATGTTTGGCAATTACTTCAATTCCGACTTTACTTACTTGTTTCTCAAATTGCACCTTTGCTGTTTTATAATCGACAGTGATAATCCGTCCATCGCTGGTGCCAACGGTAACTTCGAATCCGCCAGTCCGGTTTACCGCTTGAGCCATGCACAACGGCACGGCAGATTTCATTTGATAAAACCTGACCATTCTACCTATACTGGGCTGCCAAAATCGCACGGTCTTATCGTCACTAATCGTACAACATACCGCTAGAGATTTTGTTGTCTGCTGATTAGCTTCCGAGGATGATGGCCACATTGCAATGCTATTAATTCTCGCTCGATGATTATCAAGCATCCTCGTTTGTCGTTGATTAGCAGCATCCCATATTCGCATGGAAGAATCGCCTGAAACGGAAACAACCACATCGTTCATAAACCGCGCTCCCATTACTGGCCTAGAATGTCCTTGAAACGTCCCCTGCACCATCCCATTTTTCAAATCAACTAAATGGCAATGTTGGTCATGTGAGACCGTAACTAACAACTCGGCTTGTACATCCAAGTCATACACCACATCAGCGTGGTGCTCGACATACCAAATCGAACTTTTTTT